>JBFGLA010000214.1:0-5031 GCA_041576355.1 Burkholderiales bacterium | reverse complement strand
GTGAGAGATCAGGTCTACGAATTCGCGGGCGGCAGTACCCGAGCGTTTGCTTTGGAATGAAGCGCATGCGAACTGCTGGTGAACCCGTTCAAGCCGCCGCGGCGGAACGCGCGCGTATACCGCAAAAAGGGCTATATTCCGTACATGGGGAAGCGATGCGGGGAAGAATCTTGCGGCTGGCGCGCCTAATCCTCCTGAGCGCGGTATGGGCCGCGCCGGTGGCAGCGGCGCCCATTCTGGTCATTCCGCTCGATGGGGCGATTGGCCCGGCAATGGCGGATTTCGTGCATCGCGGGCTGGAGCGAGCGGCACGGGAGAAGGCGCAGCTGGTCGTGCTTCGCATGGACACACCGGGCGGGCTCGACACTTCGATGCGGGCGATCATCAAGGACATTCTGGCCTCCCCGGTTCCGGTGGCCGGATTCGTCGCCCCGAGCGGCGCGCGCGCGGCGAGCGCGGGGACTTTCATCCTGTACGCGAGCCATTTCGCCGTGATGGCGCCGGCGACGAACCTGGGCGCGGCCTCTCCGGTCGCGATCGGCGCCCCGAGCGCGCCGGACAAGGGGGACAAGGCCAAGGACGACAAGGGCAAGGACTCGAGCGCCGCCCCGGCCGACACGATGATGCGCAAGCAGATGCACGATGCTGCCGCCTACATCCGCAGCCTCGCGCAACTGCGCGGGCGCAATGCCGAATGGGCGGAGCGCGCGGTGCGCGAAGCGGTCAGCCTGCCCGCGAGCGAGGCGCTCAAGCTGAAGGTCATCGACCTGGTCGCCGAAGACGTGCCCGACCTGCTGAAAAAGCTCGACGGCCGCTCGACGCAGGCCGGCGGCGAAAAGCACACGCTGAATACCACGGGCGTGTCCGCGACGGAAGTGGAGCTCGACTGGCGTACGCGCTTTCTGGCCGCGATCACCAACCCGAGCGTGGCGTATCTGATGATCCTGGTCGGGATCTATGCGCTCATTTTCGAGTTTTCGAATCCCGGGCTGATCCTCCCGGGCGTGGTCGGCGCAATCTGCCTGCTGCTCGCCCTGTACGCGTTCCACCTCCTGCCGGTCAACTACGCCGGCCTCGCGCTGATCCTGCTCGGTATCGCGTTCATGGTGGCGGAGGCGTTCCTGCCCGCGTTCGGCTCGCTCGGGGTTGGCGGCATAGTCGCGTTCGTGATCGGCTCGATCATCCTCATCGACAGCGACCTGCCGGGATTCGAGATTCCCTACACGCTGATCGGCGGCATCGCGGTTGCGAGCGCCGGGTTTCTCATCTTCGTTGTCGGGATGGCGGTCAAGGGACGCAGGCGCCAGGTCGTCAGCGGGCGTGAATACCTGATTGGAGCGCCGGGCGAGGCGCTGGCCGACTTCGAGGGGGAGGGCTGGGCGCGCGTTCAGGGCGAGAGCTGGCGCGTGCTTAGCGCGACGCCGGTGCGTCGCGGCCAGCGCCTGCGCGTCAAGAGCGTCGATCGTTTGGTCCTGGGCGTAGAACCCGAGTCCGGAGACGGCAGTAACAAAGGAGCGTGACCATGTTTTTCGATTTCAACTTCGGGCTCGGCGGGCTGTTCCTGCTGATCCTGCTCGTTGCGGCCTCGATCCGGATCCTGCGCGAATACGAGCGCGGCGTGGTGTTCCTCCTCGGCCGCTTCCAGCGCGTCAAGGGGCCGGGCATCATCATCGTCATCCCGGGCATTCAGCAGATGGTGCGGGTCGACCTGCGCATCGTCGTGCTGGACGTGCCGACCCAGGACGTGATCTCGCGCGACAACGTGTCGGTCAAGGTCAACGCGGTGATCTACTTCCGCGTCGTCGACCCGCAGCTCGCGATCATCCAGGTGGCGAACTTTCTCGATGCGACGAGCCAATTGGCGCAGACGACGCTGCGCGCGGTGCTCGGCAAGCACGAGCTGGACGAGATGCTCGCCGAGCGCGACAAGCTCAACATCGACATCCAGACCGTGCTCGACCAGCAGACCGATGCCTGGGGCATCAAGGTCTCGAACGTCGAAATCAAGCACGTCGACCTGAACGAATCGATGGTGCGGGCGATTGCGCAGCAGGCCGAGGCCGAGCGTGCGCGGCGCGCCAAGGTGATCCACGCCGAGGGCGAGCAGCAGGCCTCCGAGAAGCTGCTCGAGGCGGCGAACACGCTCTCGCAGCGCCCGGAGGCGATGCAGCTGCGCTACCTGCAGACGCTCACCCAGATCGCCGGCGACAAGACCTCGACGATCGTGTTCCCGTTGCCGATGGACGTGATCGGCCCGATCATGGAGGCGGCGAAGAAGCTGAAAGGCTGACGCTGGCCGCGTCGGCGCGTCCTACGCGCCGCCTATCTTTTCCCGTATCGCGTCCTTGAAGCGCTGGATCTTGGCGGGGTCGCCGATCTCGCGGCTCAGTCCTTCGACCAGCTCGCGCAGCCGCAGCGCCGTGAGCGGCTTACCGATGCGCTCGAGATGCTCGGTCCAGACGATGTCGCCCAGCGGTCCGAGGTGCTCGGTCAGCTCCGCTGCAATGATCTTGAGCGCGTTCTCCAGTTGCGCGCCCTCGAGCGGCACGCCGCTCGGCACCACCGATTCGCCGGCTTCTCCTATCGACGCGAGCTGTTTGATGATCTCTGCGGTCGGAGGAAGCGACGCGTCGGCCGGCTGCGCGGGCTTGCCTTGCGACGTCTTGACGCGGGCGTGTCTGATCTGCTTGAAGAACGGGATCACCTCGCGGCCGCTCTTCGGCCCGTACGACAGGAAGGTGATGGCGCCGCCGTCGAACAGGATCTTCGCCAGGTGGTTGTCCTCCGTGGCGATCAGCATCGTGCCGGTCCGCTTGCCCGCGAGCCAGCGCTGGATCTCGGTGACGAACTCCAAGTACGTCAGCGATAGGGTTTGATCCTGTTCAGGCATCGCTGTTCACCGTTCCCGGTTGCTCGTGCGGCCGCTGC
This sequence comes from Burkholderiales bacterium, assembly GCA_041576355.1. GTDB lineage: Bacteria > Pseudomonadota > Gammaproteobacteria > Burkholderiales > SG8-39 > JAOUFA01. The sequence goes on along the minus strand of JBFGLA010000214.1, from coordinate 2,103 downwards.
CTTGGCAGCCGTTCCCGCGCACGCTAGCGGTGCGCGGGATCCTTTTCGCGACCGCTATTGATTCGCGACTTCCGTTCGCTGCACGCGATTCGCTGAGGCTGATTGTACCCTCAGCCGCTCGATCGCGAGGCGGATGCTCGTTCCCATGCGCTCGATCGCTCCGGCGAGCGCGCCGATCTCGTCGCCGCGGCGCACTTCGTCGATCTTGACGTCGGTGCGCCCGCGGCTCAGCTCGTCGGCGGCCTTGGTGAGGCTGCGGATCGGCCGCGCGATGCCCTGCGAGAACACGTAGGCGATGAGCGTCGCGACCACGAGCGTCGCCGCGAGCAGCAGGATCGCGTTGCGGTTCGCCTCTTCGACCGCGGCGAAGGCCTCGTCATGGCTCTGCTGCACGACCAGGGTCCAGCCGTTGTTCGTGCGGCTCGCGAAGGCGATCACCGGCACTCCCGCGTCGTTATACCTGATCTGGGCGGTCCCCTTCTCGGGCTTGCCGACGTAAGCCGGGTGCTTGCTGAAGTCGGCGAGCTTGTCCGCGAACGCGAGCTTGCCGTGCGCGACGACCTGCCCGACCTCGTCGAGAAGAAACGCGAAACCGGTCTTGCCGATGCGCAGGTTCGTGATCCGATCCGACAGCTCTTCGATCGAGACTCCGATCGCGACGACGCCGGCGATCGGGCCCTTATCCGCGGGGGTCGGGCCGGGGCCGTAGATCGGCGCGGAAAGAATGAGCGCAGGCTTGTTGTTGGTTCGGCTGATGAGCGTCTGCTGCCCCATCGGCTTGCCGTCCATGACGCTCTTGAAATAAACGCGATCGGCATAGTTGATCGGCGCCTTCTCGTCGCTGCGGCCGACGTTCATGCCGTTCGGTCCTATCGTGTGGACGAGATAGCTCCATTCGTACTCCTTCAGGATGGCCTGAAGGATCGGAACCTGCCGGGCGGTCTCCATGCTCCGGACGTCCGGCAGGGCCGCGTTCTGATTGAGCAGCTTGACATGCGTGGTGATCCACGCGTTTACCGTGCCCGTCAGCTTGTCCGCCACTTCGGCGAGCTGCTGATTGATCGAACGCGTCGTCTGATCGATCGCGTTCTTGTAGTCGATGTACCAGATCACGCATAGCGGGACGAGCGCGACGAAAAGCATCGCGGCCAGGATTTTCTGAAAGATCGTCAGTGCGAATCGCTTGGGTGTAGCCATATGCGCGCCTCTCCTCGTTTGTACCGGTCGCGGGAGCCTCGAAACACGACGGGGCCACCGACTGGGCGACGCAGTGTGTGCCAACGCGAACGTCTCAGGGTAGGCCATAAGGCGGAAATAATTCCTTTCATTACAGATTCTTACAGTCGGGACGGAATAAGCCGCTGCAGCACGGCCTGCATGCGCGCGTAGTGCGATCCCGGCCAGTAGATCCGCTCGCACCCCCGGCAGCGCATGAACCGCGAATGGAGTTCGGCCACGCGCGCCGGCAGGCGAGAGGCGATTTCGTCCCTGCCGACAGGCTCGAGCGGCAGGTTGCAGTGCAGGCAGCGCGTGAACGGGCGCGCGCCGCCCGAAAGCCCGTAGCGCGCCGCGACCTCGCGCAACTGCTCCTCCGGCTTCAACGCGTGCACGAAGCCGCCGTGCGCGATCTCGCGGCACTTCAGCAGCTCCTTGTCGCGGGACAAGACGAGCCGCCGCTCCTCGCCCGCGAGGCGACGGATCTCCTCGTCCGTGATGCCGTTGTGGTGCACCGTGTCGTAGCCGAGCATGCGCAGGAACCTCGCCAGGCCGCCCAGGTGCGCATCGGCGACGATGCCGTGCGCCGGGGGCGGCTGGGGCCGCGCTTGCTTGGACCAGGGAAAGATTTCGATCTCGTCGCCATCGCGCACGATGCGATCGAGCGTTGCCGCCTGGCCGTTGACGTGGACTACGGCCGCCTCGGTGTGCGGCACCCCGAGCGCCTCGACGGCGTTCTTCAGCGTCGCGGCGCGCGCGCAGCCGTAGCCGAAGCTCGCGTCACGCCGCTCGCGCGGCAGGAAGTCGGCGAGCTCGCCGTGGAAGCGGAAGGTCGCGGTGGTCATCCCGGGCCCTGGGCAACTTTCCGGTCGTCACGGCGGCAGCCGC
>JBFGLA010000213.1:0-5039 GCA_041576355.1 Burkholderiales bacterium | reverse complement strand
CTGGGTCGGAAACTACGTCCTCATGGGCTACGGCGAAGGCGCGGTGATGGGCGTTCCGGCGCACGACGAGCGCGACTACGCGTTCGCGCTCAAGTACGGCCTGCCGATCCGCTGCGTGATCCGCCACCCGGCGGGCGACTCCGTGCCCGAGCCCTGGCAACCGGAGTACGCCGAGTACGGGACGTGCATCAACTCGGGCCAGTACGACGGGCTCGATTACCCGGCGGCGGTCGATGCGATCGCCGCCGATCTGAAGAAGAAAGGGCTCGGGGAGAAGCAGGTGCAATGGCGGCTACGCGACTGGGGCATCTCGCGCCAGCGTTACTGGGGCTGCCCGATCCCGATCGTGCACTGCCCGTCGTGCGGCGACGTGCCGGTTCCGGACAGCGAGTTGCCGGTCAAGCTCCCCGAGCACCTGGTGCCAGACGGCACCGGCAACCCGCTCGCGAAGCTGCCCGCGTTCTACGAGACGAAGTGCCCGTCCTGCGGCAAGCCGGCCAGGCGCGAGACCGACACCATGGACACGTTCGTCGACTCGTCCTGGTATTTCGCGCGCTTCGCGTGTCCCGACCAGGCGAACGCCATGGTCGACGAGCGAGCGCGTTACTGGATGCCGGTCGACCAGTACATCGGCGGCATCGAGCACGCCATCCTGCACCTGCTGTACTCGAGATTCTTTCAGCGCGCGATGCGGGACGAAGGGCTGCTTTCGGCGGCCGAGCCGTTCACGAATCTTCTCACGCAGGGCATGGTGCTTGCGGAGACCTATTACCGCGATACCCCGGAAGGCCGGCGCGAGTGGGTCCATCCGTCCGAGGTCGACGTGGCGCGCGACGCCAAGGGCAAGATCGTGACGGCGAAGCGCCGCGCGGACGGCGCGCAAGTCGAGTTCGCCGGCATCGGCACGATGTCGAAATCGAAGAACAACGGCGTCGATCCGCAGGCGCTGATCGAGAAGTACGGCGCCGATACCGCGCGCTTCTTCATCATTTTCGCCTCGCCCCCGACCGATACGCTGGAGTGGTCGGACGAGGGCGTCGAGGGATCGTTCCGCTTTCTCCGGCGCCTTTGGAACCACGGGACCGGGTTCGGCAAGGCGAACGGTTCGCAGCCCGTGCCGGCGGCGCTCGACGCCGCGGCAAAAGCGGTGCGGTACGAAATCCACGCCACGCTCAAGAAAGCGAACTTCGACCTGCAGCGCCACAAGTTCAACACGGTCGCCTCCGCTGGCATGATCATCCTGAATGCGCTCGAGCGGCTGCCGCAGCCGGAGCGGGGAGTCGGCGAGGAGGGCCTGTCCATACTGCTGCGGCTCCTCTCTCCGATCACGCCGCACCTCTGCCATCATCTGTGGCGCGAGCTGGGATTCGGCGAGGACGTCATGCGCGCGCCATGGCCCGAGCCCGATGCGGCCGCGCTCGAGCAGGACGAGATCGAGCTCGTGGTCCAGGTGAACGGCAAGCTGCGCGGCTCGATTCGCGTGCCGAAAGCGGCCGACCGGCCGGCGATCGAGGGTATCGCGCTCGCCAATCCGAACGTGCAGAAGTTCGTCGCGGGCCAGACGGTGAAGAAGGTCGTCGTGGTCCCCGGGCGGCTCGTGAACCTGGTCGTCTAGCATGGCGCGGACTGCGGTTGCGGTCCTTGCCGCGCTCGTTTTGGCGGGCTGCGGTTTCCAGCTGCGCGGCACCGCGGATCTGCCGTTCGAGACGATCTACGTCCCGAACGCCACTGCAGGCGTGGCGCTCGACCTGAAGCGCAACCTCCAGGTCGGCACCCGAGCGCGAGTCGTGGACGACCCGAAGGAAGCGCAGGCGATTCTGCAGTTCACCGAGGAAGCGAGGGAAAAGGAGATCCTGTCGCTCACTGGGGGCGGCCGCGTGCGCGAGTTCCAGCTGCGTTACCGCGTCGGTTTTCGCGTCCATGACGGCAAAGGTAGGGAGTTCGTGCCGCCAAGCACGATACGCCTCACGCGCGAGGTCACGTTCAACGACTCGGCCGTGCTTGCCAAGGAAACGGAAGAGCAGCTGCTCTACCGCGATATGCAGGCAGACATGGTGCAACAGATCATGCGGCGGCTTGCGAATGCGAAGTAGGCAGCGCATGCCGCAGCGCGGCGCGTGACGGCTCGACGCGCGGATCGGGCGATGCCGTTACGCGTCGAGCAGCTGGAGGCGCATCTCGCCAAGACGCTGGCGCCGCTCTACGTCGTGCACGGCGACGAGCCGCTCCTTGCGCTGGAAGCCGCCGACGCGGTGCGCGCGGCGGCGCGCCGCGGCGGCCTTGCCGAGCGGGAGGTGCTCATCGCCGAGCGGGGCTTTGACTGGAGCGCCCTCGTGCACGCGGGCGCGAGCCTGTCGCTCTTCGGCGGCGGCAAGATCGTCGAGTTGCGGATTGCGACCGGCAAGCCCGGCGCCGAAGGCGGCGCGGCGATCGAAGCGTATTGCGCGAAGCTCAACTTGCAGAACCTGACCCTCGTCTCGCTGCCGCGGCTGGACAGGACCGCGCAATCGTCCGCGTGGTTCACGGCTCTCGCAGGGGCTGGAGTCGTCGTCGATGTCTATCCGATCGAGCGCTCGCGCCTCCCGGCGTGGATCGGAGAGAGGCTCGCACGCCAAGGGCAGCGCGCCTCACGCGAGGCGCTCGAATTCCTTGCCGAGAGGGTCGAGGGAAATCTGCTCGCCGCGCACCAGGAAGTGCAGAAGCTGGCGCTCGTCGCGCAGCGCGGGGAGCTGACGATGGATACGCTCGTCGCCGCGGTGGCCCATGTCGCGCGCTATGACGCCTACCGCGCCTCGGAGGCTTTGCTCGCAGGCGACACCGCACGCTATGTACGCGTGATCGAGGGGCTGCGCGGCGAGGGTGAAGCGCCGAACCTCGTGCTCTGGGCCCTGGCCGAAGATTTGCGTACGCTCACGCGCATCCAATCGGGACTCGAGGCGGGCCGGCCGATGGAAACGTTACTGCGGGAGAACCGGGTCTGGGGCCCGCGTCAGGCGCTGATGCGCAGCGCCGTGCAGCGCCATGCACGGGAAGTGCTGGAACAAGCCCTATTGTGCGCGGCTGCGATCGACCGGACGATCAAGGGTGTCGGCAAGGGCGAGCCGTGGGACCGGTTCATTCTGCTCGGGTTAGAATTGGCCGGTGGATCAAAAAGTTGATGCGAACACGGTAGACGTACGCACGTACGTGCGCGAGCTGGGGCGCGCGGCGCGCGCCGCCGCGCGCATCCTGGCGCGCGCGAGCACCGAGGCCAAAAACCGTGCGCTCGCGGCCATGGCGGCGGAGATCCGCTCGCATGCCGCGGATTTGCTCGAAGCCAACGCGGCCGATGTCGATCGGGCGACCCGGGACGGACGCGACGCGGCGTTCATCGATCGGTTGACGCTTACCGGCGAGTCGATCGAGCAGATGGCTGCCGGGCTCGAGGCGGTTGCGGCGCTGCCCGACCCAGTGGGCGAGGTCACCGCCCTCGCCCAGCGCCCGACTGGAATCGAGGTCGGACGCATGCGGGTGCCGATCGGCGTGATCGGCATCATCTACGAATCGCGCCCGAACGTGACCGCGGACGCCGCCGGGCTGTGCGTGAAGGCCGGCAACGCGTGCATTCTGCGAGGGGGGTCGGAGGCGCTGCACTCGAACCAGGCGATCGCCGCTTGCGTGCGCGCGGGGCTGAAGACCGCCCAGCTGCCCGAGGCTGCCGTGCAGGCCATCGCCATCGCCGACCGGGCCGCGGTCGGCGAGCTCGTCACCTTGCGCGAGTACGTGGACATGATCGTTCCTCGCGGCGGGAAGGAATTGATCGAGCGCCTTGCGCGCGAGTCGCGCATCCCGATGATCAAGCACCTCGACGGCGTGTGCCACGTCTACATCGACGAGCGCGCGGACCTCGAGATGGCGGTGCGCATCGCGGACAACGCGAAGACGCAGCGCTACGGAACGTGCAACACGATGGAAACGCTGCTCGTCGCGGAGGCCATCGCGCCGCGGGTCCTGCCGCGGATCGCCGAGATCTACCGCGCCAAGTCGGTCGAGATGCGCGGCGACGAGGCAACCCGGCGGCTCGTGGCCGACGCGCGGCCGGCGAACGAAGAGGACTACTACACCGAGTGGCTGGCGCCCGTGGTGTCGATCCGCGTCGTGCGCGGCCTCGACGAAGCGATCGAGCACATCGCGAAATACGGCTCGCAGCACACCGACGCCATCGTCACCGAGGACGGCGCGCATGCGCAGCGTTTCTTGCGCGAAGTGGATTCGAGCTCGGTCCTGGTCAACGCCTCGACGCGCTTCGCCGACGGCTACGAGTACGGCCTGGGCGCCGAGATCGGGATCTCGACCGACAAGCTGCACGCGCGCGGTCCGGTCGGGCTGGAAGGACTGACGACGCAGAAGTTCATCGTCCTCGGCCACGGAGAGATCCGTCGCTAGATGGGCGAGCGCCCGATCGGTGTTCTCGGCGGCACGTTTGACCCGGTCCACAACGCTCACGTGCGCGTGGCGCGGCTCGCGCTCGACGTTCTTGACCTCGAGCGGGTCCTGTGGATCCCGACCGGGGCGCCGGCGTATCGGACGGCGCCGGTCGCATCCGCCGAAGACCGCGTCGCCATGCTTGGGCTCGCGACCGCCGGCGAGCCGCGCTTCGAGATCGACTGCCGCGAGCTCGCTCCCGGCGCATCCGGCTACAGCGTCGATACGCTCGCCGCGCTGCGGCGCGAGCGCGGCGCCAGGGTTCCGTTGCTCCTCCTCATGGGGAGCGATCAGTTCGCGAAGCTCGACAGCTGGCACCGCTGGCGCGATCTCTTTTCGCTCGCGCACCTCGCCGTGTTCGCCCGGCCGGGATGGGCGCCGGCGGAGAGCACCGTGTTGAGCGAGCTTGCGGCGCGGCGCTCACTCCCGCGCGGCGACTGGCGCACGCGCCCGTGCGGAGCCATCGTCTCGGTCGAGATGCCGCCGCTCGACATCTCCGCGACCGCGCTGCGCGCGGCCATCTCGCGCGGCGAGTGCGTCTCGGATCTGCTGCCCGCTGCAGTGCTCGACTATAT
>JBFGLA010000212.1:0-5048 GCA_041576355.1 Burkholderiales bacterium | reverse complement strand
CCGGTGAAGTCCTTGCCGATCGCGGTCGCCGGCAAGTCCGCCTCGAGCTCGGGCACGGCTCGCAGCACCCAGGCGACGAAAGTGTTCGAGTTCGGTCCTGGCCACATGACGTAGCGGGCGTGCCAGGGGTATTCGCGCGCCGCCTTGTCGACGCGAGCGATCAGCTCGTCCACACCGGCACCGCGCTTCTCGGCGATCAACTCGGGCAATGCTCCGAACCAGGGCGCATCGGGCGTACGCTGGCGGATCGTCAGGGCAGTTCCGCGCTCGCGCAGGCGCCAGCCGATGATTTCGTACACCGTGAAGCTCGTTGCGCCGCTCGGCTTGACCGCGACCCAGGGATGGACGCCGAACATCCCCTGCCAGCCGGAGCAGCGCGCGGCATAGATCCGCACCACCGCTTCGTTCGCGCCGACCGGATCGGGCGCAGAGTCCGGGTCCGCGACGCGACGGTTTCGCTGCGCCAGGCGCCTTACGGCAGCGACCACGTGCGCGGTTCCGTCCGCAAGGGTCGAGAATCCTGCCATCGTGGTCAAGCGAAGCTTCATGCCGCGGTAGTCTCCGCCGAAACGGAAATCTCTTTCATTCGAAAAACGCGGCTTTTCAGCGGCAATTTATCGGATCGCTTGTCGGCTCGGCCCGACGGGGAAGAGCGCTGCGCCTGTCGGGTCGGTATGATGCGTCGCGTCAATCGTGCGTGAAGCCATCTTCTTCCTCGCGCTCGCGAGCGCGAACAGCGGCATCGCGCTGCGCGTGATGGAGCCGCTCCTGCCGCGGCTTGCGACCGAGTTCGGCGTGAGCATCTCGGCGGCCGCGAGCGTCATCACCGCCTTCGGCATCGCCTACGCCGCCGGCACGCTCGTGCACGGGCCCCTGGGCGATCGCTGGGGAAAGCTGCGCGTCGCGACCCTCGCGATGCTCGGCGCCGGGATCGGCTCGGTCGGCTGCGCGTTCGCAAGCGACATCGTCTCGCTCGCCGCGTGGCGCTTCGTCACGGCGCTCTTCGCCTCTGCATCGGTGACCCTCGGCATGGCCTATGTCGGCGACCAGGTGCCGCTCGCCGAGAGACAGCCCGTGATCGCGCGCTTCATCGCCGGCACCATCCTCGGCCAGGCGCTCGGGCCCTTCTTCGGCGGATTGCTAACAGATCTTTTCGATTGGCGCGGCGCGTTCGCCGCGCTCGGCGTAGTCTTTCTCGCCGTCTCGGCGATCCTCTTCGTCCGCACCCGGGCGCAGTGGGACGGGGACGCTCGCGCCGACGCGGGTGGTAACCCGTTCACCGCGCACCTGAGGCTCCTCGGCTCGACGCGCGTGCGCTGGGTGCTTGGCACCGCGTTCGCCGACGCGTTCCTCTTCTTCGGCGCGTACTCCTTCCTCGGCGCCTTCCTCAAGATCAAGTTCGACCTCAGCCTCACCTTGATCGGCGCGATCCTCGCCGGCTACGGCGCGGGCGGCGTGCTCTACACCCTCATGGTCGGCCCGCTCCTGCGCCGGTTCGGACAGCCGGGGCTGGTCACCTGGGGCGGCGCGGCCTGCGCCGGCGCGTACCTCCTGATCGTCGCCACGCCCGTCTGGTCGGCGGCGGTGGCGGGCACGGTCGCGCTCGGCTACTCGTTCTACATGCTGCACAACACCGTGCAGATCAAGGCGACCGAAATGGCGCCGCAGGCGCGCGGCGCGGCGGTCGCGATCTATGCCTCGTCCTGGGCGCTGGGACAGGCGGTCGGCGTGGCGGCGATGAGCGTGCTGGTGGGGTTCTTCGGATTTACGGCTTCGATACTGGCGTTCGCGGTCGCATTTGCCGGCTTGGGGTTGTGGATGCGGGGGAACCTGGAGAGGTTGTCCTGAAGGCAGGCGTGCCAATCACGGGCGTAGAATGGATCGCGGCTTGCCATGGAACCCGCTCATTCGATCCGCAAGCTCGGTTTTCGCCGCTGGCACGAGCGCCAGTTGCTGGAAAGCTTCGCCTGGCTCACGACGTGCTTGCTGTGCGCGATCGTAATCGCGGCGGTGCTCGAGTTGATCGGATTGCATACGCCGGGCCTGACACCGCTTATCACGCTCGCGATCGTATACGTCGTGGGACTGATGGCTTATACGGCTTGGAAGCGCTTTGTCGCGATGCTGCTGCGCGCGCAGCATTACGCCAACCACTCGACCTGCGAGCGCTGCGGCTGCTACGGGCGGTTCGACGTGCTGACCGAAACCGCCCGTATGCCCGTCCGGTGCCGCGCGTGCGGTCACGAGTGGGTGCTTCAGTAACTCCCTACATCACCGCCGCGCCGATCATCGTCGCGCCCGCCACCAGCATCAGTCCGTCCATCAGCAGCCTGAACTGCTCGGGCTCGAGCCTGAGCACGAAGCGCTTGGCGACGAAGGACCCCGCCATCACCGAAGTCCCGACGATGAGGCCTTTCGCCGCGACCGGCCAGTCGAGCGCGCCGAGCTGGTTGAAGGTCGCCGCTTTCGACAGGTACACCGCGATCGAGGACATCGCCTCGGTGGAGAGGAAAGCCCCGCGCGTGAGGCCGTGGGCGAGAAACCACGGCGTGCTGATCGGCCCGGTCGAGGCGACGATGCCGGTGAGATAGCCGACGATCGCCCCGCCGAGCGCGAGGTGCGGCAAGCGCGCCTTGAGCCCCGAGGTGCTGAGCATCCGGCGCAGCGGAATCATCGCAAAAAAGAAAACGCCGAGCGCAAGCTCGGCCGCGCCCGGGGGAATTTTCATGAGCGTCATCGCGCCGAGCGCGGCGCAGGGCGCGCCGGTCGCGCTGAACGCGGCGCACGCGCGCCAGTCGACTTCGCGCCACCACACGGCGACGCGCGAGCCGTTCCCCATCAGCGCGACGATCGCCATGATCGGCACCGCCTCGCGCGGGCCGAAGACGAGAACCAGCGGCGGCAGGAGCAGGATCGACGTGCCGAAGCCGACGATGCCGCCGAGCGTTCCGCCGACCAAGCCCACTGCGAGAACGAAGATCCATTCCACGGCGCGATTGTGGCATTGCCTCGCTTCGCAGGCTCGCCCCGGCGCAGCCGGCCGAAAAGTAGCGCTCCCGCGTCAGCGCTTGTAGATCAGCGCCCCCTCGGCCTTCTTCACCGCCTTGCCGATGGTGCGGTACGTTTCGTCGTCGAAAGCGTTGACCAGCACGATGTACATGTGGCCGACGCCGCTCAGCTCCTGGCACAGCTTGCGCACGGTCTTGCGGCCGGCGAAGCTCCAGAAGCGCGTCTTGACCGCAAGCCCGTAGGCGGGATCCTCGTCCGGATAGCGCTTGAGCACCTTGCGCGCGAGCCAAGCCTTGACGATGTGCGGCTGGCGGCGCAGCTGCTCGCGCAGGTCGGCGATCGTCGCCTCGTCGAGCCCGTGCGGCGCGAAAGTGTCCGCGGTGGTGAGGCTCGCGCGCTCCTCCTCGGCTTCGGCCGCCGCTTGCCGGGCTTCTCCGGCGCGCTCGAAATACCGGCGCGCCTCGTCTTCGCGGTCGCGGTAACAGAGAAAGTTCCCGATCAGCTCGCTCGCCCCGGCGGTGCGCGAGCGATTGAGCGCCATCGCGCGCTCCAGATGGGCGATGCCCGCCTCGTCCCCGGCGCCGAGAAGCAGCCGGCCGACCGCGAACTGCGGCGCGGATTCTTCCGGCGCGCGCTCGAGCAGCGCCCGGTAGAGCGGCAGCGCCGCGGCCTCGCCCTCGATCTCCTCGGTCCAGTAGGCGAGGTCCCACGCCTCCTGCAACGCGAGCTCCCCCTTTGCCGATTGCTCGGCGAGCCGCGCGAGCTCGGCGCGGCCCTTCTGCACGTGCTCGTAGCGCTCGCGCCAGGATTCCTGCACGGCCCCGGCCCAGCCGCGGTCGATCTCGCCGGCAAGCGGCGTGAGCGCCGCGCCGAAGTAGCGCCGTGCCGCGCTGTCGCGCACCGGCTCCGGGATGCGAGCCGTCTCGCCGAGCGAGGCGAGACGGTCTGCGAGGCAGGGGTGCGTGTCGCCGGTGTCGGTCTTGCGCGCGAGCGCCGACTGCAACCACTCGGAAACCTCCTGCGGCGCGAGCGGTCCGCGCAGCGCCGTCCCCATCTCCCCATGCGGGCCGAATGACGGCGCGGCCTCGCGATCGGCGCGCGCATGGACCTGCGGCCAGAAGCGCTCGCGCAGCAGCGCGCCCTTGAGCGAGAAGTTGAGCAGCGCATCCGCCGCGTGGCGCGCGCCGACGAGATCGCTCGCGCAGCGGTCGGCCTGGTACTCGTTCGCGCGCGCGAGCACGAACGTATAGGCGGCGAAGAACGGCGAGTACCAGTCGAAGAATTTCTTGAAGAGGAAGTTCGAGCGGCCGCTGTGATCGAGTGCCTCCATGAGCTGCTGCCAGGACTTGCGGATGCGGTAGATCCAGCCGGAGAAGCGGCTGTGCGCGCCGGCAAGGTGGCCGTACTCGTGCGCGAGCACGGCGCGAAACTGCTCGGGCGAGAGCGCCTGCATCATCGGCAGGCCCAGGATAAGATGGTTCTTCTGCCAGCCGAGCAGCCCGAGGCGCGGCGTCTGCACGACGGCGGCGTTGTATTCGTCGGTCAACAGCACGCGGTGCACGCGCGGCCCGCGCAGCTTGCGGCGCATGTCGTCGATCGCGGCGAAAAGCTCGGGCGCCTCGGCGGCGGTCAGCTCGCGCCCCTCGGGCTCGTCGAGCCGCACCCACAGCGCGCGCAGGATTACCCACGCGAGAATGAGGAGCGGAATCGCGATCTTGCCGATGGCGTAGAGGTGCTTGCCCCCGAGCGCGGCGAGTCCGAGAAGCCCCAGCGCGGCCGCGAGCACCGCAAGCACGGTGAAGATGTATCCGTAGCCGAGCAGGGCGAGAAGCCCCACCTTGGCCTTGTAGCCGAGCGGTGAGCGCGCTGCAGACGCCTCCAGCCGCGCGACCAGTCGGTCGAACGCTTCGCGATCCATGTTCATCTCCCTGGGTCTTGCGCCGCGCTTCGTCCGCGGGCTCAGAGAATGTAGGAGCGCGGTGCGCGACGATAAAGGGAACTTGTCACGTTCGGCGCCGCCGGCCCCAGCGCTTCCCCTT
>JBFGLA010000211.1:0-5062 GCA_041576355.1 Burkholderiales bacterium | reverse complement strand
TGGCGCGCCATCTCCCAGGGCATGTCCTCCGGGTGCAGGACTTTCCTGCGCTTGGCGTTTCTCGCCGGCGCTGCCGCCGCATCCTGCAGCAGCCCCTCGTACAGCTTCTGGTTCGCGCTGCCCTTCAGCCACGCCTTCGATTCGCCCCAGGCCATCTCTCACTCCTGCGAATGGTTGTAATCGTCCTCGCGCTCGCGCACGCGGAATCCCTCGCCGCCGGGCGCCGGCTCGCTCGGACGCGGCTCGACCTGCTGCTGGAAGAGCATATTCATGAACATGTACATGGGCTTCGTCTTGATGACGAGCGCACGCGCAGGCTTGGTCGGGCTCGCATTGAAGTGCTGGTGCACGCAGTTGTTGTGCACGATCGCGACATCGCCCGCCTTCCAGTCGTAGCGCACGCCGTCGTGGATCTCGTAGCCTTCGCCGTCGAGGATGTAGAACGCCGCCTCGTTGACGTGGCCGTGCTTCTGCGATTTGCCGCCCGGTCCGTATTCCTCGAGATGCAGATGAAACATCTGGCTGATGCCGTCCTTGGGCTCGACGTAATGCCGGCTGTACGCCTGAGGGCCGTCGGTGAACTTGATCTCGCGCCCCTTCCTCACCCGCGGCATCGCACGCAGCCGGGCAAGCTCTTCCTTCAGGCTGTATTGGCCCTGGATCGCGCGTACAAACACGCGGTCCTTCTTGCTGTGGTAGTGCGATTCGTTTCCCATCGCATCGCCTCCTTCGAATCCGCCCCGGGGGGGCGGGCCCGATCAGCGCCCGTAAGCCTCGAGTTTATAGCGTCGCGGCTTCAGCGCGCGGCAGATTTCCCGGTTCACGCCCGCTTGCGGCAACGCGATTCCCGCCTCCGCCGCCATTTCCGCCACGATCGCCATGTCATCCTCGGCCCACGCCATGGTCTGGGTGCCCCACTTTTCCAGCGGACCGTTCGCGCAGCTGGAGATGAGGAGCGCCTTACGCAGCGCCTCGATGTCCGCGCCGTAGTGCCGCGCGAGCGCGAGTCCCTCGTGGTCGGCGACCAGGCACGCCCAAAGGATAAGATTGTTCACCGCCTTTGCCACCTGCGCCGTGCCGACGCCGCCCGTGTGCACCACGTCGGCGGAATAGGCGCGCAGAACGGGCGTGAGGCGCTCAACGACGTCCGCCTTGCCGCCGACGAACGAGAGCAGCGTTCCCTGATCGGCCGCCTCTCCGCCGCGACAAACCGTCGAATCGACGACGTGCAGCCCGGCGCGCTCGCCCTCTTCCGCAAGCCGCTGCACGGTCTTGGGATGCACCGTGCTCAGGATGGCGACGATCGATCCCGGCTTCGCCTTGCGCAGCGCGCCGCCCTCGGCAAGCAGCTCCCGCACCTCGCGATCGAAGCCGACGCAAACCAGGATCGCGTCGCACGCCGCGGCGAGCGCCGCCGGCGCGTCGGCCCATTTCGCGCCCAGCTCGAGCACGGCGGCTTTTCGCTTCACGTTCACGTCGCAGGCCCAGGTCGTGAACTCCTTGCGGACCAGGTGTCCGATGATGGGCGTTCCCATGCGCCCGGCGCCGACGACACCGACGGTGTGTGTCATTCCGACATGCCCTCCAGGCTAGCGTCCATAGTCTTCCAGGCGAAACCGCCGCGGCCGCAGCGCGCGGCAGATCTCGCGCACCAGCCCCGCCTGCGGCAGAGAGATCGACGCTTCCGCCGCCATGTCAGCGACGATCTTGAGATCATCATCGGCCCAGGCCATCTCGTTCGTGCCCCAATTTCGCAATGCAAAATTGTCTGCGCTGCTCGTCACCAACGCGGAACGCAGCGCCTCGCTGTCGACGCCGAATCGCTGCGCGAGCGCGAGCGCTTCGTGGTCGGCGACGAGGCACGACCAGAGAATCAGATTGTTGGCCGCCTTGGCGACCTGCGCGCTCCCCGGCGCGCCGGTGCGCACGATGTCGGTGGAGAAGGCCGCGAGCACCGGCCGCAGGCGCTGCACCACTTCGGGCTCACCGCCGACGAAAGCGAGCAGCGTCCCGGCATCCGCAGCCTGCGGCCCGCGGCACAACGTCGCGTCGACCAGGTGCACCCGTGATTCCGTGGCGCGGCGGGCGAGCTCGCCGATCGTGCCCGGCCGCACCGTGCTCAGCACCGCGATGATCGTTCCCGGCCGTACCGCGTGGAGCACGCCCCGCTCGAGGAGAAGCTGCTGCAATTCCGCTTCGTAGCCGACGCAGCACAGGATCACTTCACAATCGCGCGCCAGCTCCCCTAGATCCGCGCACCACGCCGCGCCCAGCCGCGTGACGCGGGCGGCCTTGCCCCGATCGAGATCGTGGGCGCGCACCGAAAAGCGCTTGCGCGCAAGGTGCCCGACAATGGGAAGCCCCATCCTTCCGGTGCCGATCACTCCGACCGTTTTTGCCTGCGCCGTCTGCGCCCGTTCCCGTCGCCGGCGGGGAGCAGCGGTGCGTGTCTTGCGAACTCGTTTGGCGATCCGCTTCATCGCTTCTGCGTGAGCGCGTCGATCAGCGCCGGTTGCCCGCTCTTCACGCGCTCGATCGCGCGCTTGAGCGCGGCGGCCAGCTCGGCGGGCTTGTCGATCGGCCCTTCCGCGTACCAGCCCATCGATTTTGCGAGCGTCGCGAAATCGGGCGCCGGGTCGTCGAGGTCCATTCCGATATACGCCCGGTCGACCGGGGTGCCGCGCAGCCGCGCCATGCGGATCTGGTGCTCCCAGTCGTTGAAGTAGGCGCGATTGTTGTACATCACGACCAGCATCGGAATGCGGTGCTTGGCCGCGACCCAGAGCGCGCCGGCGTCGAACATCAGGTCGCCGTCGGGCTGTATGTCGACCACGAGGCGCTTCTTGTCCCGATGCGCGAGCGCGACTCCGAGCGAGATTCCGAACTGGGTCGCGGTGCCCAGCGACTTGCCGGCGTGCCGGTGGGGCTCGTCGAAGTTCCACAGCTTGCGCGTCCAGTCTTCCAGCGTGCCCGCGGTGAGCACCCAGTCCTCGCCCTCGATCGCCCGCCCGATCTCGCTCGCGAGGCGCGGCAGGGTGATCGGGCTCGCGTCCCAGTCCTCGCGCGCCTCCTGCTCCCATTTCGCGCGCAGCGCCTCGTGCCGCTTCGCCACGCTCTTTGCGCGCTCTGCGATCCGCGCCGCAAGCGCGCGGTCCTTGTCGATGCGACGCTTGAGCAGCGCGGCGAGCTGCGGGATCGCGACCGTCGTGTCGGCAATGATGCGCTCGTCGGCGTACAGCAACCGCTGGTAATCCATCGCCCACGCCGAGATGTTGAGATCGCCGAATCCGATGTCGACCCAGCGGCACTCCGGCGGTGTCAGGCTCGCCAGCTCGCGCGTCGTGCTCGTGAGCGCGGTCGTCGGGCGCTCCCAGTCGCGCACGTCGAGAAGCAGCACCACATCCGCGTCGCGGAAGATCTCCTTCGACAGGCTCAGGTTGAGCGGGTGGCGGCCGGGGAAGTTGAGCCGCAGGTTGAGGTCGTAGACCGGCGCGCCGAGCGTCTCGGCCAGCTCGACGAGCGCGTGAAAGCCTCGGGGATCGCGCCCGACGTACTCGGCGAGGATCACCGGGTTCTTCGCCGCGGCGAGCGCCTCCGCGGCGCGCTCGAGCGCCGCCGGATCGGGCGCGATCGGCGCCGGCACCCGCATGAAGCGCTCGGGCGGAAGCGGAATCTCGCGGCTGAGCTTCTGCTCCTGGAGCCAGGCGTCGTAGCACATGTAGATCGGGCCGCGCGGCTCGCTCATCATCACCGAGTAGGCGCGCGCGAACGCTTCCGGAACGCCGTCGATCGTCGTCGGCTGGTAGTCCCACTTGGTGTATTCGCGGATCGCCGCGCCCTGCGACTGCGCCGAGTGGATCCAGTCGATCTTCGGCCGGCGCTTGGATTCGTCCATCGGCCCGGTGGCGCCGATGATGAAGATCGGCGCGCGATCGATATACGCGTAGTAGATCGCCATGTTGGCGTGCAGGAGCCCGACGAGATTGTGCAGAATCGCGACCATCGGGCGCCCGGACGCCTTCGCGTAGCCGTGCGCGATCTGCACCGCCGTCTCCTCGTGCTGGCACAGCATCATGACCGGCTGGTTGCCGCCGTAGTTGACGATCGAGTCGTGCAATCCGCGGTAGCTCGCGCCGGGGTTAAGGGTCGCGTACGGCAGCTCGTAGCGGTGCAGCAGGTCGACGATGACGTCGGACGCCCAGCGTTCGGCCGGCTTCGTCGCCGCCGGCGTCGTCTTCGGCCGCGCGACTTTTTCGTAGTTCTCGTCTTTCAAGGGTAGCGGTCCAGATATGTTCTTATATACGGAATGATGATCTGCATAGCAACACGGCGCAATCTAACGTCGAGTCTCCGGCGTGTCAACGCAAACGCGCCGCGCCCGCGTCTCAGCGATCGTGCGCGTGCCCGTGGTCATGGTCGTGATCATGGTGATGATCGTGATGAGGGTGCGTGTGGTGCGCATGATCGTGACCGTGCGCGTGCCCGCGGCTCGGGCGCATGCGCGGGTCTTCGCTAAAGACGAGCGATTTGATCGTCACCGGCACCGTGAACGAGGGCATGCGCACCCTGCCCAGATCGATGTAATCGAAGTCCCAGAGTGCGACGCCGTCGATCGCGAGCACTTCCGAGGCGATCCGCCACTCCTCCTTGAGCAGCGCCCCGAGCGTGTGCGCGATGTCTCCGTCCAGGATCAGGAACAGGGGCCTCGCCGAGGCGAGCGTGCGCGGCATCGCATCGACGATCCCCTGCGCGAACGCGGACAGCCGCGCGAATGCCGGCGCACCGCGCCAGCGGAAAGCAAGGGCCACCTCGGCCTCGCCCTCGGCGAGGTCGAACGCCTGAAAGTGGCGCCGGATCGCCTCTGTCACCTCGGCCGCATCGATTCGATCGCCGAGCGTCACTTGCGGCTGCAGCACCTGCAGGTTCTTGCGCGGCAGCAGCTCGCCCGGGCTCGAGACGTAGACAGTATTGCCCGACAACTGAACGCTGTATTCGGAAGCGCCGAGCGCGGTCGCGCGTATGCATTCGCCCGGAGGCAGCAGCGGCCAGGGCAGCGCGCCGC
>JBFGLA010000210.1:0-5065 GCA_041576355.1 Burkholderiales bacterium | reverse complement strand
TCTCCGATCCAAGAAACGCATCCTTGCACGAAATGAAATAATGCCGGCGTGGACCGTCTGCGCGAGATGCGTCTCTTCGTGGCCAGCGCCGAGCGCGGCAGCCTGGCCGCGGCGGCGCGCGCCTCGGGCCTGTCTCTCGCCACGGTGAGCCGCTCGATTGCGGGCCTGGAGCGCGCGCTCGGGGCGCGACTGCTCGCCCGCACCACGAGGAGCCTGTCGCTCACCCCCGGCGGACGCGAATACTACGCGCGCGCAAGGCGTATCCTCGATGAGCTGGCAGAAGCCGACGCGACGCTCGCGCGCGAGAGCGCCGAGCTGGCCGGGCGTCTGACGGTGAGCGGGCCGACGCTATTCGGCCGCCATTACCTCGCTCCAGCCGTATCGGTGTTCCTGCGCCGCCATCCGAAGCTCGAGATTCATCTCGTGCTGACCGACCGCTACCTGGACCTCGTCGAGGAAGGGATCGACCTCGCGGTTCGCACCGGACGCCTCGCGGATTCGAGTCTGATCGCGCGCCGGGTCGGCGCGTATCGTCGCATCGTCGCTGCTGCGCCGGCCTACCTGCGCCGCGCCGGCACGCCGAAGCGCCTCTCCGATCTGCAGTCGCACGCCTGCCTGGTGCTCACGACTCAGCGCGCCCCGCGCGACTGGCAGTTCGTCTCGCCGCGGGGCACGACGTCAATCGAAGTGTCGGGAAACTGGCAAACCAACGACAGCGACGCTCTGCTCGCGGCGGCGCTCGCCGGTCACGGACTGGCGCGGCTGCCGAGCTGGCAGGCGGGCCCGCACCTCGCGGCGGGAAGGCTCGTGCGGGTGCTCGCCGATCACCCCATGCCGGAGATCCCGGTCCAGATCGTCTTTCCGAGCGCGCGGCTGCTCGCCGCCAGGGTACGCGCGTTCGCCGAGTTCCTGCGCGAGGAATGGAAGTCGGAGGATTTCGGTGAGGCGGAATCGCGCGCGCCGAGGCGCAAACGTCGCGCGAAGCGAAGCGGCGCATCCAACGGTTGATCTACCTCAATGGGTTGCCTACGCCAGGACTTAGGATCGATGCGAAGAAGACGCAGAAAGGCTTGGCCATGACCTACAAGACGATCCTGGTTCATCTCGACCGCGGCGCGCGCACCAAGGAACGGCTTGACCTGGCGTTCGGGTTGGCGGGCACCTGCGACGCGCATCTCATAGGTCTGTTCGCGCTCAGCTCTCCCCGCATCCCGTCTTACGCGCTCGCGGAGGGCGGGTCCGTCGTGATCGAAGCCGAGAAACGCCACCGTGCCGAGGCGCTCCAGGCAGGCGAGGCCCAGTTTCGCGCCGCGATGGCGCGCAATCCTGGCGTCAAAGCCGAGTGGCGCCCGTCGACGCGCGACGCGCTGGGCGCGGCCCTGCTGAGCGCGCGGTATTCCGATTTGGTGATCGCGGGTCAGCGTACGCCCTTGAAGGAGGACGATACCGCGCTTGCGCGCGATTTCTGCGAGGAGCTGGTTTTGGCCGCCGGCCGTCCGGTCCTACTCGTACCCTACACGGGGCGCTTCGCGAGCGTCGGCAAGCGCGTTCTCGTCGCCTGGAACGCGAGCCGCGAATCGGCGCGTGCGGTCGCCGACGCGCTGCCTTTCCTGCAGCACGCGGAGTCGGTGCAGGTCGTGGCATTCGAGCCCGTGCAGAGCGGCGAGCACGGCGACATCCCGGGCGCCGACATCGGTTTGCATCTCGCGCGCCACGGCGTCAAGGTCACCGCGGCGCAGCAAAAAAGCAAAGGCGTGGATGTCGGCGCGCAGGTGCTTTCGCGCGCGGCCGACCTGGACGCCGACCTCATCGTCATGGGCGCCTACGGTCATTCGCGCCTGCGCGAAATCGTGCTCGGCGGCGTCACGCGCACGATCCTGGAGTCGATGACCGTGCCGGTGCTGATGTCTCACTGAACAGGATCTTCAGTGATCGTACATCCCGGGGCGCGCCTTGCCGCGGAAGATACGGTACGAAATCACCGTGTACGCGACGATGAAGGGCAGCACGATCGCGGCCCCGGCGAGCACGACCTTGAGCGCGCTCGGGTGCGCCGCCGCCTCCCACATCGTCAGCTTGTCCATCACCACGTACGGAAACAGGCTGTACGCGAGCCCGAGGAAGGCGAGCACGTAGATCGACACCGCACCCGCGAAGGGCGCCCAATCGCTCGCGGACTCGCCGCGCGCGAGCCGGCCGGTGGCGCGTAGGACCCAGAGCCACGCCGCTGCGCTCGCAAGCGGCAGGAGCATCAGGCCGAGCGTGCGCGGAAAATCGAACCATTTGCCCCGCACCGTCTCGCTCGCGAGCGGCGTCGCGAGCGAGACGAGCGCGACGCCGAGTGCGACCCAAAGCAGGCCCCAGCGCGCCCAGCCGATCGCTTTCTTCTGCAGCTCGCCTTCGGTACGTCCGATGAGCCAGGTCGCGCCAAGCAGCACGTAGCCGCCGCACACGCCGCCTGCAACGATGAGCGCGAAGAGCAGGTAGCCGATTCCCGGCTCAAAGCCGGTGATGTAGCGCCCGAGCATGAATCCCTGCGCGATCGAGGCGAGGAACGAGCCGAACCAGAACAGCCAGTTCCACAGCTCGGCGTGCCAGCCTTCGGCCTTGACGCGGAACTCGAACGCGACGCCGCGCAGCATGAGGCCGATCAGCATCGCCGCGACCGGCAGATACAGCGCGCCGAGGACGACGCCGTGCGCGACGGGAAACGCCACGAGCAAGAGGCCGATGCCGAGCACGAGCCAGGTCTCGTTCGCGTCCCAGAACGGACCGATCGAGGCGACCATCACGTCCTGCTCGGCGCTGCTCGCGGCAGGCATGAGCATGCCCACGCCGAGGTCGTAGCCGTCGAGCACCACGTAGGCAAGGACCGCCGCGCCCATCAGGATCGTGAATACGAGCGGCAGGTCGAGCGTCACTTGGTCGCTCCCTTTCCGGCAAGGTGGGTGAGCACGACCATGTATGCGACGAGCATCAGGGCGTAGGTGGCGAGGTAGCCGGTGAGGCTTGCGCCGAGCTGCGCCTCGCCGATCCGGCCTACCGCATGTTCGGTACGAAGGATCCCGACGACGAGCCAGGGCTGGCGCCCGATCTCGGTGACGATCCACCCCGCGAGCGTCGCGATCCACCCGGAAAACGTGAACGCGGCGAAGCTCCAGAGGAGCCACGGCCGCGGCAGTGCGCCGCGGCGCAGGCGCCAGGCGCCGAGCCAGGCGAGCGCGAGCATCGCGACGCCGATGCCGACCATCAGCCGGAAGGCGAAGAAAACCGGCGCCACCGGCGGCCGGTCAGGCTCGAAGGCCTCCAGCCCCATCAGCTCGGCGTCGGGATCGTGCTTGAGGACGAGTGCCGCACCCTTCGGCACCTGGATCGCGAAGTCGTTCGTGCGCGTGGTCTCGTTCGGCAACGCGAACAGCACGAGCGGGGCGCCCCTCTCGGTCTTCCAGATCGCCTCGATCGCAGCGATCTTCGCCGGCTGGTGCTTGAGCGTGTTGAGGCCGTGCAGGTCGCCGGCGACGATCTGCACCGGCGCGAGCACCGCGGCGACGATCGTCCCGGTGCGCAGCGTCCTCAGCGCCGCGGCGTCGCCCGGTGCCTTCAGGAGCCGCCAGGCCGAGAGCCCCGCGACCACGAAAGACGCCGTGAGCCCCGAGGCGAGCATCATGTGCGTGAAGCGGTAGGGAAACGACGGATTGAAGATCACCGCAAGCCAGTCTCCGGCGATGAGCGCCCCGCCTTCGCGGATGTGGCCCACCGGCGTGTGCATCCACGAGTTGAGGGCAAGGATCCAGAACGCCGACATCGACGTTCCCACGGCGACGAGGACGGTCGCGGTGATGTGCATCCAGGGCGGAACGCGGTTCATGCCGAAGAGCATCACGCCGAGGAACGTCGCTTCGAGAAAGAAGGCGGTGAGCACCTCGTAGGCGAGCAGGGGCCCCGCGATATTGCCGACCTCGTTCATGAAGCCCGGCCAGTTGGTGCCGAACTGAAAGCTCATCACGATGCCCGAGACCACGCCCATCGCGAACGAGAGCGCGAACACCTTGGTCCAGAGCTTGTAGGTCGCGAGCCAGTCGGCTTCGCCGGTGCGCGCGTACCGCACGCGGAAGTACACGAGATACCAGGCGAGCGCGATCGTCAGGCTCGGAAAGAGGATGTGAAACCCGATGTTGAGCCCGAACTGGGCCCGTGCGAGCAGGAGCGCGTCGCCGCCATCCATAACGGTCCGATTATCCTGCCGTACGCGGAGCGCGTCGAGCGCCGAGGAGGTGCGGCCGCGAGCGGCGGCACGTGCTTTGTGGCAGCATGCCGCGCGTGCGCTGCCGTCGCTATCACCCCTGTCCGGCTCGCGGCCTGCTCGTTTGCTTCGCGATGCTCGCGTCCTCGGCCGCCGGCGCCGCCCCGGGGCTCGAGATCACGCCGTACGCGACAACCAATCTATCGCCTTTCGGAATTCTCTACGGCGTCCCCGCGCTCGGCGAGGCGCGCCTGCTGCGTCCGGGCGCGATGCACGCGGAGCTCAGCGTGGCGATCGCGAGCCATTTCGAATTCTCGAATCGGCCCGGCGAAGAGATCTTCGTCGACGGCGAGACGCATCGTCTCGCGCTCCGGCTGCGCCGCGGGTTCGCGGCGGGATATGAATGGACGCTCGAGCTGCCCTATGTCTCGCACCAAGGGGGCTATCTCGACGGCTTTATCATCAACTGGCACGACTTCTTTCGTCTCGCGCAAGGAGGGCGCGACCGTGCCGCGCGCGAGCAGGTGCTCTACACCTACCGCCGTGACGGGGTCGAGCGGGTCCGGCTCAACGAGCCCGTGGCGAGCGGCGGCGACGTGCGCGTCGGACTGGGGACGGCCCTCTCGAGCGCGGAACAAACGCCGCTCGCGCTGCGGGCCGAGCTGAAGCTTCCGACCGGCCAAAGCTCGAGGCTCAGCGGCAGCGGTGCCGCCGACTTGGCGATCTGGCTGAGCGGGGCGTCGCCTCTTTTCGGGAGCGATGATTGGAAGGTCTACGGCGGAGGCGGACTGGCGCTGCTCGGCCCAGGCGAAGTCCTGCCCG
>JBFGLA010000209.1:0-5086 GCA_041576355.1 Burkholderiales bacterium | reverse complement strand
GTTCTCAAACTCCACCCAGCCCTTGAGCACGTACACGAACTGGATCCGGCAGTCGTGGCGATGCCACTCGCCGTGCGGCGCCTTGCCGGGCCGCGCGCGGATGACGTGCGCGACGACTTTTCCACGCGTCGCGCCCTCGATGCCGAGGTCGCGGTACTCGAAGTAGCTGCGCAGGCCGCGGCGGACGAACTTGGAGCGGTTGCGGTGGCTGACGGTGAAGCGTTTCGCTCGACTCCTCATTATTCTTCTCCCTGGAGGCGCTGGTGAAGCGCCGATCTTACGCCGATCGGCGCGGCTGCCGTAAGGATCGAACGGGAATTGCGACTAGGGAAGAGCCTGCTACGCCGATCTTTATGACTGTCGCGACCCGACTTCTCTTTGTAGTCCTGCTTTCAGTTTCCGGACGCGTCGCCGCGGCCGAGTTGAGCCTACACGACGCGACGCCGACGTCACCTGCCGCCGTCGCGCCGATGCGTCCCGGGCAGCTGCCGCAGAGCCGCGTCGCGCAGGGCACGCGCGACATCGCCGCGGCCTGGCTCGCCGGGGCGACGGACCGCTATGCGCACGCCGTGCTCGGCGACGGGCTCGAGGCGTCGCGCCTGATGGTGGAAACGCGCGCGGGCGAACGACTGCGGCTCGACCTCCCGCAACACCGCGTTTTCGAAGACCTGGAGCCGCGGCTGGTCGACCTCGATGGCGATGGTCGCGACGAGATCCTGGTGGTGGAGAGCGATGCAAGCCTCGGCGCGGCCCTCGCGGTCTACGGAGTGATCGATGGGCGGCTGGCGCAGCGGGCCATGTCGCCTTTCATCGGCCGCGCGCACCGCTGGCTAAACCCCGTGGGCGCAGGCGATTTCGACGGCGACGGCCGCCTGGATGTCGCCCTCGTGGCGACACCGCATATCGGAGGGATCCTGCGCCTGTATCGTTTCGATCCGCCGGCGCTGACGCTATTCGCAGAGTTCGGCGACGTCAGCACGCATCGCATGGGCAGCACTGAACTGGGCCTAGGCCAAGTGGTGCCGGCCTCGCCGCGCGCCCGCCTGCTGCTTCCGGATCAGGTACACCGGGTGCTCAGGCTGCTCGAGTGGGAGCCGAGCGGGATTCGCGAGATCGCGCGCGCCTCGCTGCACGCCCGTCTCGATTCAGCGCTGATCCCCGCAGGTCGGGACCGCTGGCGGTTGCGGCTCGAGGATGGTCGGTTCATGGAAGTGCGACTGCACGATTAGGCGCCGTTAGGAAGTCTCCGCCCACTGCCGCGAGCGCCGCACCGCCTCGCGCCAGCGCCCGAGCAGCTCGGCCGCGTGCCCGGACTCCATCTGCGGCTCGAAGCGGCGCTCGATTTGCTGCCGGGTCGCCAGCTCCTCGCGCGATTTCCACAGTCCCGCCGTCAGTCCGGCGAGATAGGCCGCCCCGAGCGCGGTCGTCTCGAGCACGCGCGGCCGCACCACCGGAACTCCGAGGATATCGGCCTGGAACTGCATGAGGAGGTCGTTCGCCGCTGCGCCGCCGTCGACGCGCAGCTCGGCGAGCTTGACGCCGGCGTCCTTCTGCATCGCTTCGAGCACGTCCGCCGTCTGGTACGCGATCGATTCGAGCGCCGCGCGCGCGATATGCGCGCGTCCCGAGCCGCGCGTGAGGCCGACGATCGTGCCGCGCGCGTGCGGGTCCCAATGCGGCGCACCCAGCCCCGTGAACGCGGGCACGACATATACGCCCCCGTTGTCGAGCACGCCGGCGGCGAGCCGCTCGATCTCGGCGGAGGAGGCGAAAAATCCCAGCTCGTCGCGCAGCCACTGCACGACCGCGCCGGCGATGAAGACGCTGCCCTCGAGCGCGTATTCCTTCTCGGCGTCGCGCGCGTCGCGCGCTCGCCCGAGCTGCGCGCACGCGGTGGCGACCAGGCCGTTCTCCGAGCGCACGGCGCGGCCGCCGGTGTGCATGAGCATGAAGCAGCCGGTGCCGTAGGTGTTCTTCGCCATGCCGTGACGGTGGCAACCCTGGCCGAAGAGCGCCGCCTGCTGGTCGCCGGCGATGCCGCCGATCGGCGCCGGCTCGCCCAGGATTTCCGCCGGGAGCATCGCGAACGCGTGCGCGGATGGGTAGACCTCCGGCAGGATCGCGCGCGGAACGCGCAGCAGGCGCAGCAGCTCCTCGTCCCAGTCGCCCGTGTGGATGTCGAAGAGCATCGTGCGCGAGGCGTTGGAAGGGTCGGTGACGTGGATGCGGTTACGTGCAAGGTGCCAGACGAGCCAGCTGTCCACCGTTCCGAACGCGAGCTCGCCCCGCTCGGCGCGTGCGCGCGCGCCGGGAATCTCGTTGAGCAGCCAAGCGAGCTTGGTGCCGCTGAAGTACGGATCGATGATGAGGCCGGTCTTGGCGCGGATCGTTTCCTCAGCGCCCGCGCTCTTCAGCTCGGCGCACAGCGGCGCCGTGCGCCGGTCCTGCCATACGATGGCATTGTGCAGCGGCTCGCCGCTCTGCCGGTCCCAAAGGAGCGTGGTCTCGCGCTGATTCGTGATCCCGACCGCGACGATGGCGCGCGCGTCGATCCCGGACTTGCGCACGGCCTCGCGCGCGACCTCGCGCTGCGTGCGCAGGAGATCGAGCGGATCGTGCTCGACCCAGCCCGGCTGCGGATAGATCTGCCTGAATTCGCGTTGTGCCACCGCGACGCCCGTCCCCGTCTCGTCGAAGACGATGGCGCGCGAGCTGGTCGTTCCCTGATCGAGCGCGAGCACGTAACGCATGAGAATCCGCCTGGCGGAATTCTAGCTGATAGAATTCGCCGCTTCGCCGCACTGTCCGCCGCAGTCTTCGATCCGACCATGCCCTTGCCCATATCCGAGGTCGAACGCGAGCTGACTCACACCCGGCGCCTGCGCTACGAAGGCTACAAGCGCGCAGACGGCCTGTGGGACATCGAGGCTCACCTCGGCGACGTCAAGAACCACGATTACCATCTCATGACGGGCGTGCGCCGTGCCGGCCAGCTGATCCACGACATGTCGATACGCCTGACGATCGATCGCAGGCTGAACGTGATCGACGTCGTCGCGGTGGCGGACGCGGTGCCCTATCCCGGCGGCTGCGAGCAGGCGCCGCCCGTGTACCGCAAGCTGATCGGCGCCAACCTGCGCGACAGTTTTCGCCGCCGCGTGCAGGAGCTGGTCGGCGGCACGCAGGGGTGCACTCACATTACCGAGCTGCTGGCCGGGATTCCGACCGCGGCGATCCAGACCTTCGCGGGCGAGATGCGGGAAGACCGCGACGACGGCAAGAAGCCCTTTCAGCTCGACCAGTGCCTCGCGCTCGACACCAGCGGCGAAACCGTGCGCCGGTGGTATCCGAAGTGGCATCGAGGCGCCGGTGCCGCGAAGGAAGACGGGAAGAAGAACGCTGTTTGAGCCGATCGCGCGCTTGACGCGCGTCAATGATGCAGTGGCGCTGTCCCGCCCATCATCGCGCCTGCGGAGGAAGCCAGCATGAAAATACACGAGTACCAGGGGAAGGAGCTGTTCCGGAAGTTCGGCGTTGCCACGCCGCGCGGGATACCCTGCTTCGCGGTGGACGAGGCGCTCGACGCGGCAAAGAAGCTCGGCGGCGCGGTCTGGGTGGTCAAGGCGCAGATCCACGCCGGCGGCCGCGGCAAGGGCGGCGGCGTCAAGGTCGCAAGATCGAACGGCGAGGTGCGCGAGCACGCGCAGAAGATCCTCGGCATGCAGCTCGTGACGCACCAGACCGGGCCACAAGGGCAGAAGGTCAGGCGCCTGCTCATCGAAGAAGGCGCCGATATCAGGAAGGAGCTCTACGTCGGCATGGTGGTCGACCGGCAGACGCAGAAGGTGTGCCTGATGGCCTCCTCCGAAGGCGGCATGGACATCGAGGAGGTCGCGGCGAAGACGCCCGAGAAGATCCATAAGGTCTTCATCGATCCGGAGCGAGGTCTCAGCGATGCCGAAGCGTCGGACGTGGCGAAAAGGATCGGAATACCCGACGCCGCGTTGCCGCAGGCGGTCGGACTTCTGCAGGGGCTGTACCGCTGCTTTGTCGAGACCGATGCGTCGCTGGCCGAGATCAACCCACTCATCCTCACGGGCGACGGCAAAGTGCTCGCGCTCGACTCGAAGATGAACTTCGACGACAACGCGCTCTACCGGCATCCCGAGATCGTCGCGATGCGCGATCTGGACGAGGAGGATCCGCTCGAGATCGAGGCCTCGAAGCACGACCTGTCGTACATCTCGCTCGACGGCAACATCGGCTGCATGGTGAACGGGGCGGGCCTGGCGATGGCGACGATGGATGCGATCAAGCTCTTCGGCGGCGAGCCGGCCAACTTCCTCGACGTCGGCGGCGGCGCGACCGCGGAGAGGGTGACTGCGGCGTTCAAGATCATGCTCTCCAATCCGAAGGTGAAGGGCATTCTGGTGAACATCTTCGGCGGCATCATGAAGTGCGACACGATCGCCACCGGCGTCGTGGCGGCGGCGCGCGAGGTCAAGCTCTCGGTGCCGCTCGTGGTGAGGATGAAGGGAACCAACGAGGATCTGGGCAAGAAGATCCTGAAAGAGTCGGGGTTGCCCATCATTTCGGCCGACAACATGGCGCAGGCAGCGCAGCGGGCGGTTGCCGCGGTGAAGGGAAAGGCGGCGGTCGGGGCGAAAGCCGGCAGCGCAGTGAAAGCGAAGGCAAAGAAGAAAGCTGAGGCAAGGAAGAAACCTAAGGCGACGATCGGCGGGAAGGCCAAGACCCGGGCCAAGGGCAAAGGAAAGACCAAGACCAAAGCCAAAGCCAAAGCCAAAGCCAAGAGGAAGTCGAGATGAGCATCCTGATCAACCGGAATACGAAGGTGATGACCCAGGGTATCACCGGCAAGACGGGCCAGTTCCATACCCAGACGAGCCGCGACTACGCCGATGGCCGCAATTGCTACGTCGCGGGAGTGAATCCGAAGAAGGCGGGCGAGGACTTCGAGGGGATTCCGATCTTCGCCACCGTGCAAGAGGCGAAGCAAGGCACCGGTGCGACCGTATCGGTGATCTACGTCCCGCCCGCCGGAGCGGCGGCGGCGATATGGGAGGCG
>JBFGLA010000208.1:0-5120 GCA_041576355.1 Burkholderiales bacterium | reverse complement strand
CCGTCGGCGACCATCGCCCCCCACGAGTACCCGGCAACTGCAATGCGCTTCGGGTCCACGAAGTCGAAGCGGCGCAGGTGCTCCGCGGCCTGGAGCACGTCCCTGACCCCGCGCGCGAGGTTGACGCCCCCTTGCGGGCCGTAGCACACCATGGCGACGCGGCGCGGGCCGAGGCTATCGATAAGGAGCGCGACGTAGCCGCGCGCCACCGCCTCCTTCGCCCAGGCGAGCATCGACACGTTCTGCCGCGCCCCGCTCGAAAGCCCGGCGCACTGGTGAACCAGCACGAGCGCGGGAAAGGGCCCGTTGCCCTCGGGCTTGTAGAGCGCCATCTTCGGCGCGCCGGAAAGGGAAAAGTCGGAAGGCTCGGACGGGAATTCGAGGTCCGGCGCTCCCCGGCTCGCGACCGCGAGGCGCTCGGCGCTCATCTGCGCCGAGGCGCAGCCCGCGCCGAGCAGCCACAAAGCCAGCGCGACGGCTGCCGGCCGGGCCCGCATCCCCTTCGCCCTCATTCCTCGGCCGGCGGGGGCTCGCTCGTCGGATGGCGAGGCTGGGTCAGGATCTCCGGCCGCATCACCTCGTCGAGCTGCTCGCGGGTCAGGAGCTTCCTCTCCAGCGCGAGGTCGTACACGCGCCTTCCGCTCGCGAGCGCCTCGCGCGCGAGATCGCTCGCGCGCGCGTAGCCGATGAGCGGAGTCAGCGCGGTGACGAGCGCAGTCGACTCGTCGAGAAGCCGCCGCGCGCGCTCGCGGTTCGCCGTGATCCCCTTCACGCAGCGCTCGGCGAGCGTGCGGCAGCCGGCGGCGAGATGCGCGAGGCTCTTGAAGAGACTGTGCGCGATGATCGGCTCGAAGGCGTTCAGCTGCAGCTGCCCGGCCTCGGCAGCCATCGTAACGGTCACGTCGTTGCCGATCGCCTCGAAGGCGATCTGGTTCACGACCTCCGGAATCACGGGATTGACCTTGCCCGGCATGATCGAGGAGCCCGCCTGCACCGGCGGCAGATTGATCTCCCCCAGCCCGGCGCGCGGTCCGGAGGAGAGCAGGCGCAGGTCGTTGCAGGTCTTGGAGAGCTTGACCGCGATACGCTTCGTGACGCCCGAGAGCTGAACGAACGCGCCCGCGTCCTGCGTCGCCTCGATGAGGTTGGGCGAGACGATCAGCTCCACGCCGGCGACCTCGGAGAGCCGGCGCGTCGCGAGCGGCGCGTAGTCCGGATGCGCATTGATGCCGGTGCCGATCGCGGTGGCACCGAGGTTCACCTCGCGAATGAGGCTTGCGGCCTCCGCGAGCCGGTGCTCGTCCTCGCCGAGCATCACGGCGTAGGTGGAGAACTCCTGGCCGAGGGTCATCGGCACTGCGTCCTGGAGCTGGGTGCGGCCGACCTTGAGGACTTCCGCGAATTCGCTCGCCTTCAGCTCGAAGGCCTGCCGCAGCGCGCGCATCTCGGCGAGCAGGCGCCGGATGCCGAACTGCAGCGCGAGCTTGACCGCGGTCGGGTAGACGTCGTTGGTGCTCTGCGAGAGATTGACGTGGTCGAGGGGGTGCAGGTGCTGGTAGTCGCCCTTGGCGTGACCGAGTATCTCGAGCGCGCGGTTGCAGATGACCTCGTTTGCATTCATGTTGGAAGAGGTCCCGGCGCCGCCCTGGATTACGTCCACCACGAACTCGTCGAAGAGCTTGCCTTCGCGCACCTCCTCGCAGGCGAGCCGGATTGCGACTGCGCGGCGCTCGTCGATGAGCCCCAGCTCGCTGTTGGCGATCGCCGCCGCCTGCTTGACGCAGGCTAGCGCGATGACGAGATCGGGGTAGATCGAGATCGCCGTGCCGCTGATCGGGAAGTTCTCGAGCGCGCGCAGGGTGTGGATGCCGTAGTAGGCGGCCGCCGGCACGGCGCGGTCGCCCAGCATATCGTGCTCGATTCGGACTGAGGACTGAGGCATGTTCCGGTGCCGATGCGTCGGCCGGGCTGGCGCGGCCCGGCATGAAAGCGATTCTTGCACGTCCGCAGCGTCTTTGGGCCATCCCTTGCGGCTTGCTTGACACTCCGCGCGTCGTTTCCGAGAATGGCCGCGCAAAGAACGGCGCTCCCCGCGCCGCGCAAACCTGGAGAGACACCCATGAAACCCCTGAAGTTCAACGTTGCCGCCGTCGTGCTTGTCGCCGGCGCGGCGCTCGCCGCCTCCGCCGCAGCGCAAGAAGGCACGCTGAAGAAGATCAAGGACAGCGGCGCCGTCACGCTCGGGCACCGCGACGCCTCGATCCCGTTCTCGTACTACGACGACAACCAGAAGCCGGTGGGCTACGCGCTCGATATCTGCCACCGCGTCGTCGATGCGATCAAGGCCGAGCTGAAGATGCCCAACCTCGAGATCAAGTACCAGCTCGTCACCTCCGCGAACCGCATTCCGCTCATGGCGAACGGCACGATCGACCTGGAATGCGGCTCGACGACCAACAATTTCGAGCGTCAGAAGCAGGTCTCCTATACCAACACGCATTTCGTCACCGCCAACCGGTACGTCGCGAAGAAGTCGTCCAACCTCAAGTCGCTCGCCGACCTGAGGGGCAAGACGGTTGTGTCGACCGCGGGGACGACGAACCTCAAGCAGATCACGGGGATGAACAGCGACAAGAACCTCGGCATGAACATCGTCTCCGCGAACGGCCACTCCGAGTCGTTCTTGATGGTCGAGACCGGGCGCGCGGTCGCGTTCTTCATGGACGACATCCTGCTCTACAGCCTGGTGGCCAACTCGAAGACGCCTGCCGAGTTCATGATCTCCGACGAGGCGTACTCGGTCGAGCCCTACGGCATCATGCTGCGCAAGGACGATCCCGCGTTCAAGAAGGTGGTCAACGAGGCGACGCGCAAGCTCTACACCGGCGGCGCGATCAACGCCATCTACGAGCAGTGGTTTCTCAAGCCGATCCCCCCCAAGGGCGTGAATCTCAACGTGCCGATGAGCGCGTTGCTGAAGAAGGTCTTCGCCTCGCCGACCGACTCCGGCGATCCAAAGGATTATCAGTAGCGGGAACGACGAGGCGCTGCAGGCGGCCGTTCGCGCCGCTATGCGGCGCCCGGCGTTCTCTCCCGTCGAGCGGCCTCACCGGTCGCGCGCGGCATGAATTACAACTGGCACTGGGCGGTCCTGTTCACTCCCGAGCCCGGCGGGACCGGGACCTACCTGGTCTACCTCGTCGTCGGGCTCGGCTGGACGCTCGCGACGGCGCTCGCCGCCTGGGTCATCGCGCTCGCGCTCGGGGCGGTGGTCGGCACGCTGCGCACCACGCCGATGCCCTGGGTGGCACGGCTATGCGCGGCCTACGACGAGGTATTCCGCAACATTCCGCTCCTCGTGCAGATGTTCCTGTGGTTCTTCGTCCTGCCCGAATTGCTGCCCAAGGGCCTCGGCGACGCGATCAAGCAGATGCCGCCGCCCTGGGCGTCGTACCTCCCCGCGGTGCTGTGCCTCGGCCTGTACACCTCGGTGCGAATCGCCGAGCAGGTGCGAGCCGGGATCCAGTCATTGCCGCGCGGACAGATGATGGCGGGCACGGCGATGGGGCTGACCCTGCCGCAGACCTACCGCCACGTCATCCTGCCGATGACTTTCCGCATCATCCTGCCGCCGCTCACCTCGGAGTTCATGAACTGCATGAAGAACTCGTCGGTTGCGCTCACGATCGGCGTCATGGAGCTCACCGCCCGGGCGCGGGCAATGCAGGAATTCAGCTTTCGCGTGTTCGAGGCGTTCACCGTTGCAACGGTGATCTACGTGCTGGTCAACGTCTTCGTCGTCCTCGGCATGCGTGCGCTCGAACGCAGGGTGCGCATACCGGGCTACATCGCCGCCGGGGGCGCGCCGCAGGCAGGAGGGTAGGAACAACGATGCATTGCACAGCGGCGCTTCCCGCCGCAGTGCAATGCCTGACTTTCAGAACAGGCGGACCGGACTCATGTTTGCAGGTTTCGACTTCGACGTTATCGAGCGCTCGCTGCCCTACCTCTTCCGGGAGGGCATGGTGTTCACGCTGACCTTGACGCTCATCGCCATGACCGGCGGAATCGTCTTCGGCACGCTGCTCGCGATGATGCGGCTCTCGTCCTTCGCCCCGCTCGCCGTCCTTGCGGGCGGGTATGTGAACTTGATGCGCTCGGTGCCCCTGGTGCTGGTGATCTTCTGGTTCTTCTTCCTCGTGCCGTGGATCGGCGGCTGGCTCACCGGGGCGGCGCGCCCGATCCAGGTCGGCGCATTCCTGTCGGCGGCGATCACGTTCACCATGTTCGAGGCGGCGTATTACTGCGAGATCATGCGCGCCGGCATCCAGTCGATTCCGCGCGGCCAGGTGTCGGCCGGGTACGCGCTCGGCCTCAACTATTGGCAGATGATGGGGCTGGTCGTGCTGCCGCAGGCCTTCCGCAACATGCTGCCGGTGCTGCTCACGCAGACCATCATCCTCTTCCAGGACACCTCGCTCGTGTACGTGATCTCGGCTACCGACTTTCTCGGCGCCGCGGCGAAGATCGCGAACCGGGACGGGCGCCTGGTGGAGATGTATCTCTTCGTCGCCCTGGTGTATTTCGTGCTAAGCCTCACCGCTTCGCAATACGTGCGGCGCCTGCAGGCGCGAATCGCCGTGGTCCGCTAGGAACACACACGGCATGATCTCGATCCGCAGCGTCAGCAAATGGTACGGAACCTTCCAGGTGCTCGCCGAGTGCTCCACCGAGGTGAAGAAAGGCGAGGTTGTGGTCGTCTGCGGGCCGTCGGGTAGCGGCAAGTCCACGCTCATCAAGTGCGTGAACGGCCTCGAGCCCTTCCAGAAGGGCGAAGTCGTGGTCGACGGCGTGCCGGTCGGCGACCCGAAGACCGATTTGCCGAAGCTGCGCTCCCGGGTCGGCATGGTGTTCCAGCATTTCGAGCTCTTTCCGCACATGACAGTGACCGAGAATCTAACGCTCGGGCAGGTGAAGGTTCTGCGCCGCGCGCCCGAGGCCGCGCTCGAGAAGGCGATGACGCTCCTCGATCGGGTCGGCTTGCGCGACCAAGCCGGAAAATTTCCGGGCAACCTCTCCGGCGGCCAGCAGCAGCGGGTCGCGATCGCGCGCGCCCTGTG
>JBFGLA010000207.1:0-5155 GCA_041576355.1 Burkholderiales bacterium | reverse complement strand
GACAAAGTCATGGCCGAGCTCGCGGAACGTCGGCGTGTCCTTGAACATGGGCAGGCGTTCCGGCGTGAACGCGGCCAGCGGCTTGGTTTTCCCCGCCTGATAGAAGCCGAGCTGCTCGGAAGGGTTGTTCACCGTGGAGTCGGCGTTGTTGCCGGCGAGCTCCGTCGCCACCCTGCCGCCGCCCCGGTACGGCACGTACTTCATGTCGAGGTCGTAAGCCGTGTTCAGAAAGTCGGTGAGCAGGTTGTCCTCGGAGGCCTTGCCCGTACCGGCCATGATCCAGTCGCTGCCTTCCGCCTTGGCGGCCTTGACGAAGTCGTCAACGGTCTTGATGTCGTCGCGATCGGTGTTGACCCACAGCAGGAAGGTGTCCTCGGCCATGCGCGCGATCGGCGTAAACTCGGTGATGTCGACGTCAAGCGCGGGTTGGCGCAACGGAGTCGTGTAGAAGCTGTTCAGCGTAAACATGATCGTGTGGTTGTCGCCCTCCTTGCTCTTGAGGTAGACAAGCGCCTCGGCCCCCGAACCGCCCGGCTTGTTGACGGGCGTCACCGGTACCGGTGCCAATCTGTTCTTGGCGATCACGGTCTGAAAGAAGCGCACGATCTTGTCGGCGCCACCGCCTTTGCCGGCCATGACCACGAACTCGATGGGTTTCTGCGGCTCGAATTGAGCCAAAGCGTTCGTCGCCATTCCCGAACAAACGGCAAGGCCAGCACCAAGGGCGAATCCTTGCAAAACTAGTTTTCGTCCGGATATCTTCATGGTTTCTCCTCGCAAATGTAGGCGCTTGGACGCACCTCGATTGATCGTACCGATGACCCGGTTCGTTTATCGGCGGTGATACGACCGTTGAGGCGGCGCATCCCGCACTTTTGTCTTCTTCTTATTGGATTTGTGCGGTCACTATAACAGAGCTGGGGCCATCTTCAAAAAGATAGATCGACGGGGTCAGAATCGATTGATTCCCTTCTGGACTCTGCTTCGCCTGCTTCGACGCTGCTGAGCGCGAAAATCCGCTCGCTCGTCATGGTTGCGTCAGCTTGATCTCGATGCGGCGATTGCGCGCGTACGCGGCGGCCGTATCGGCCCGGTCGAGGGGATAGTGCTCGCCGAAGCCGGCTGCGGCGAGGCGCTGGGGCGGAATGCCGCGCGCGGAGAGGAACCGCACCACCGATAATGCGCGCGCCGTCGACAGCTCCCAGTTGGAGGGAAACTGCGCGGTGCTAATCGGGCGGCGGTCGGTGTGCCCGTCGATGCGCAGGATCCACGGGATGTCGGCGGGAATCCCGCGCGTCACGCTCTTCAGCGTGTCGGCGAGCTGCGCGAGATGGCGCTCGCCCTCGGGCACGAGCTTCGCCTCGCCGGTCGGAAACAGCAGCTCGGACTGGAAGACGAAGCGGTCGCCGACGATGCGGATGCTGGGATGCTCTCCGATCAGCTCGCGCAGCCGGCCGAAGAACTCCGAGCGGTAGCGCTGCAGCTCCTCAGCCTTGCGCGCGAGGGCGACGTTCAGCCGCTCGCCGAGGCGCGCGATTTCGGCCTGCTGCGCGCCGGCCTTGCGCTCCGAGGCTTCGAGTGCGGCGCCGAGCGCCGCGATCTGCTCGCGCAGTGCCGCCACCTGCTGGTTGAGCAGTGCCGCGCCTTCGGTGGCTTCGCCCGCTTCGCGCGTGCGCTGCTCGAGCTCGCCGAGGCTCGCCTGCAGCTGCGAGCGCAGCGCCTGGCTCGTCGCGCGCTCGAGCGCGAGGACATCGGCGAGCGCCGCGACCTGCCGGCCGAGCTCCGCAAGCGCGCGCTCGCGCCCGGCGAGCGTCGAGGAGAGCAGGAACTGCCCGAGCACGAACACGAGCAGCATGAAGATGAGCACGAGCAGGATGGAGGCGAGTGCGTCGACGAACGCCGGCCACACGTTCACCGTGCTGCGGCCGCGGCGCGTGAGCGTGAACATCGCGGCGGGCTGCGGCTAGACCCGCGCGCGCGCGAGGCTTTGCGCGAGCAGGCGGATCTCCTGGCGCAGCGCCTCGGGCACCTCGCCGCGCGCGCCCGCTACCTCGTCCACCAGCCGCGTCAGCGCGACGTCCACGTTGCGCAGGTGCTTGCGCATCTCGTCGCTGCTCGCGAGCGATGCCGCCACCTGGCTCGCAAGCTCGGCCATCGCCGGCTGCAGATCGCTCTGATTCTTGGAAAGCGTCATGATCAGCTTCTGCTCGGCGCGCAGCTGGTCGGAGAGCTCGCTCAGCCGGTCGGTGAGGGCGACGAGCCCGGTCTGCGCGGCCCGGCGCTCCTCTTCTCCTTTCGCCATCATGCGCTGGATCTGGGCGAGGTTCTCCGCGGTCTGCTCGAGCAACGCCTCGATGTAGGTGGGCAGCGTGCCTTCGCCTTCACCGCCGAGGGCGTGGCTCGGCAGGCGGGCGCGTCCGGCGAGGAACTCCTCGAGCTGGCTGAAAAAGCGGTTCTGCGCGTGCCCGGCCTGCAGGTCGAAGACACCGAGCGCGAGCGCGCCGGCGAGCCCGAACAGCGAGCTCGAGAACGCCGTGCCCATGCCGGCGAGCGGCCCTTGCAGATCGGTTTTCAGGTTGGCGAATACGCGCGAGGCGTCGCCGCCTTCGGGTGACAGCCCATCGATCACGCGCCCGACCCCGCCGATCGTGTCGAGCAGCCCCCAGAACGTGCCGAGCAGGCCGAGGAAGATGAGCAGCCCGACCAGGTAGCGCGAGATGTCGCGCGCCTCGTCGAGCCGGATGCGCACGCCGTCGAGCAGCGAGCGCATGGCGAGGGTCGACATCGTGAATCCCTCGCGCTCGCGCCCGGCCACCACCCGCGCGAGCGGCGCCACGAGGCGCGGCGGCTCGCGTGTGCCTAGGCCGCGGCTGGTCTGATCGACCCATTGCGTGGCGGGGCCGAGCGCGACCACCTGGCCGAAGTTGATGAACACGCCGGCGACGAACACGCCGAGGATCAGCCCGTTGAACACCGCGTTCGCCTGGAACGCGGCGCTCAACGGGGCGTACAGCAACGCGCTGACCACTGCGACCGCGCCGACGAACACCGCCATCCAGACCAGCATGCGCTTCGGATCGCTCATGGGGGCGCCTCGTCTTTTGCGTAAAAGTAAGGAGGGACCTTAACTTACCATTCGACGGTGTCGCGGGAGCGCAGGTTCGTGAACCGTGTGGAGGGGGCGGGTAAGTTGCTGACTTCAGGCTATTTGTCGCGGCGTGGGGCGTACTCCAGTCGCGCCCAAGCCGCCACGCGCGGAAGCTGCCACCAGAAGCGCGTGCCCCTGTTACGGTGAGTCGGCGGAGGAGAACGTCCCCACCCCACCAGCGTCCCAAGCCGCAGCCTTGCCCCCCACTGCCGAACGGCTACAGCGCGGCGACCTTGTACACCACGTCGTGCTCGCGAACAGGCTCCTTGACCTTCACGCCGAACGCCTGCCTGCGTCCGACTTCGCTTACGGCTTCGTGCTCGATCTGCAGGGAGTCCACCCGCTGGCGAAAGTCGGTGGTGTGCCCGAGGAAGCGAACGCTGTCGCCGACCTCAAGGCTGCCGGTATCCAGCCGCACGACCGCGACCGAAAGATGGTTGTAGTAGTGCGTGACGATGCCGATGGGCTCTTCGCCCGGCAGCGGGCCGCGATCCGGAACCGCCGCGGGGGCCGGCTTGGGCTTTGCGGGGGGGCGGGGGGCGGCGACGGGAACCGCAGGCAGACTGGCGACAGGCGGCTTCTGCGGCGCCGCCCGCTTGGCGGCAGGTTTCTTTGCCGCGGGTTTTTTCACCGCGGGCTTCTTCCTGCTCGGCGGGGCCTTTTTGGAGATCGCCGGTTTCTTTGCCGGCGCCTTTTTCTTGGAACTGGATTTCGCTTTCTTCTTTGCGGGGGCCACGGGTCCTCCTCGGGTTCTGGGTTGCGTGATTACCATGGTAGTTGCGCCGGCGTTTCATATCAATCCGTGTCGAAGGCAGTATACGTAGGGCGGCCTAGCCCCCGCTCCCGTAGGGCCGGGTGATGATCTCCAGGAAATTCCCGCTCGGGTCCTCGAAGTACACGCCGCGCCCGCCGTCGTGGGTATTGATCTCGCCCTTCTGACTCTTGCCCGGATCGGCCCAGTATGCGAGGCCGCGCGCCTGGACGCGGCCGAAGATCTGGTCGAATTCGGCCTCGCTCACGAGGAAGGCGTAGTGCTGGGGCTCGAACGGGTCTTGCGTTTCCAAGAAGGCCAGGGTCACCTCGTTGCCGGTCTGGACATCTAGGAAGGGGCCAAAGGGCACGGGCTTGCCCAGGCCTAAGAGGCTCGAGTAGAACTCCGCCGCGGCGCGCTTGTCGCGCGCATGCACGATGGTGTGGTTCAGCTTGACGGTCACGGCGTCGCTAGCATAGACATCCGGCGCTTGCCTGCCAACTTTGCCCGGTCTTGCGGGGTCACTGCGGGCCAGTCGTGACAAAGTTGCGCGGCTTCGTTGCGCAACAATGTCAATATTTGTCAGATTCAGAAGTCACGCAACCGGAGGAATGTCATGACACTCCACAACGCAACGCGCAGCAGTGACGGCCTCAGTACGGAAGAGCTCGCACGGCTAGAATCCCTCCTGCAGAAGGACGGTTACCGCCTGGTCGAAAAGGCGAATGAAGAGGATCTGTTGCCGGGAGAGTATCTGAAACGCCAGCGGTCTTCGTATGTCTATAACTTCGCCTCGCCGGTCGCCTGGCAGGTGGTCTGGTCAGATCTGCACAAGGCAGCGCGTGCGGTGTCGCAGCAAGGCCCGCGCGTACCACGTCATTGATGTGCGGCGGGCCGGTCCTTCATTTCACGTATCGTACGCCGAGGTCAGCGCCAGGTCCCACGCCCGCAAGTCTTCGTCGACCGGGTGCAGCCGGCGCTCCTCGCCTCGGCTGCCTTCCCAGTGCGTGCGCTCGCGGCGATCGAGCACAACCTTGATGCCCTGGTCGCCGGCGAACTCCTCCGCCAGGAACTCATACAGCTGGGGATTCGTCCGCGCCACGATGTAGAGGTGGTCGTTCTCTCTTGCGCTGATCGACGAACGATCGTGCCAGGAACGCATGTTCATCTGTGTGAGCAGCTCTCGTCCGAGGGCGACGGACTCCCGGGAGCGCTCCGCCTGCCCGAGCGCGGCCAGCTGATCGCCGAGGTCGAGG
>JBFGLA010000206.1:0-5155 GCA_041576355.1 Burkholderiales bacterium | reverse complement strand
TTCGCCCTTGACCTTGACGGTCTGTCCGGAGTACTTGCCGAACAGCACCTTGTCGCCGACCTTGAGGTCGACCGGGATCAGCTTCCCGTCGTCAGCCTTCTTGCCCTTGCCGACGGCCACCACTTCGCCTTGGTCGGGCTTCTCGGCTGCGGTATCGGGTATGACGATCCCACCTGCGGATTTGCGCTCTTCTTCGATGCGCTTGACGATCACGCGATCATGCAGGGGACGGATTTTCATTGCACGCTCCATTCCTTAAATATGCTTTATTAACAAATGGTTGAACCTATCAACCGACGTCGTAAGGGGTATTTGTTAGCACTCCCCCTTCGCGAGTGCTAATGATAGGGGCCCGCCTGAGCGGTTTCAAGAGGGGATGAGAAAAATAGGCTTTGTGCCAGGCTATCCCTAGCCCAGACCGAGGTCGCCCCACATCTCGTCGACGCGGCGCTTCACCTCGGCGTCCATCACGATCGGGCGGCCCCAGCGGCGATCGGTCTCGCCCGGCCATTTGTTCGTGGCGTCGATTCCCATCTTCGAGCCCAGGCCGGAAACGGGACTGGCGAAATCGAGATAGTCGATCGGCGTGTTCGGCACGATGAGCGTGTCGCGCGCCGGATCGACCCGCGTCGTGAGCGCCCAGATAACCTCCTTCCAGTCGCGGATGTTCACGTCGTCGTCCACCACGACGATGAACTTCGTGTACATGAACTGGCGCAGGAAGCTCCAGACGCCGAACATCACGCGCTTTGCGTGCCCGATGTATTGCTTGCGCAGGCTCACGACCGCAAGCCGGTACGAGCAGCCTTCCGGCGGCAGGTAGAAATCGACGATCTCCGGAAACTGCTTGGCGAGCAGCGGCACGAAAACCTCGTTCAAGGCGACTCCGAGCATCGCCGGCTCGTCCGGCGGTCTGCCGGTGTAAGTCGAGTGATAGATCGGCGCCGAGCGCATGGTGACGCGCTCGACCGTCATGACGGGAAATCGCTCGGCCTCGTTGTAGTAACCGGTGTGATCGCCAAACGGCCCTTCTAGGGCCGTTTCGTAAATCCCAGGCCCTTCGAGGGCCGTTTCGTCACTCGCCGGCGCTTGAATCGCGCCTTCGAGCACGATCTCGGCGGAAGCGGGCACCTGGAGTTCGCTGCCGATGCACTTGACCAGCCCGGTGCGCGAGCCGCGCAGCAACCCGGCGAACTGATACTCGCCCAGCGTATCCGGAACCGGCGTGACCGCGGCCAGCAGCGTCGCCGGATCGGCGCCCAGCGCCACCGCGACTGGGAAAGGCGCGCCCGGACGGGCAAGCGCATGCTCGCGAAAGTCGAGCGCGCCGCCGCGATGGGCGAGCCAGCGCATGATGACGCGGTTCGGGCCGATCACCTGCTGCCGGTAGATGCCCAGGTTCTGACGCGGCTTATGAGGCCCGGTGGTGACCGTGAGTCCCCACGTGATGAGGGGTCCAGCGTCTCCCGGCCAGCAGGTTTGCACCGGCAGGCGCGCGAGATCCACGTCCGCACCCTCCCAGACCACCTCCTGGCACGGCGCCGTGGCGAGGAGCTTCGGCGCCATGTCCAGCGCCTTCGACAAAAGCTGCCGCAATTCGGGAAGCTTCTGCCAGAGGTCGCGAAATCCCTTGGGCGGATCCGGCTCGCGCAGCGCGGCAAGCAGCTTTCCGATATCGCGCAGCGTCGAGGGTCTCCCGGCGCCTGCATCGACCCCCATCGCAAGCGCGACCCGATGCTCGGTGCCGAAGAGGTTCGCGAGCACCGGGATGCTGTGGCCCTCGGGTCGCTCGAACAGAACCGCCGGACCGCCCGCGCGCAGCACGCGGTCGCAGATTTCCGTCATCTCGAACCGCGGCGAGACTTTTGTCCGGATGCGCCTTAGCTCGCCCCGCGCCTCGAGCTGAGCGATGAAATCGCGCAGGTCGGCGTAAGGCATTCAACGCCTGGCGTTCGTCAGCGCATTGGCTACGAGCTCGGCGAAATCGAACAGCCGGGTGTCGCGGCCCGGAACCGTGTAGGTGCGCTCGCCCGCGGCGACGGTGAGCGCAAGCGTGGTCGTGCCGAAGAAGCCGAACGCCAAGAGCGCGATCGCCCACGCCATCAGCGCGGCAGCGGCCACGGGAAATCCTTCCGCCAGCGCCTGCAAGAAGAGAAACGTCGCGTGCAGCGTGCCGACGATGCCCTGACCCGCGGGCGGGACGTCGGTCCGCATGCGGCTCGCGATATCGGCCGCGGCGCTCCCGGCAAGGCCGACGAGCAGTCCGGACACGGCGAACACCGCGAGCGCGAGAACAGCGAGAAACACGCCCCACGCGAGCTTGCGCTCGTCGCGTTCGTATGCCACGCGCACCGCCGCGACGCCACCGATCGCGATAACGTCGATCTCGGCCCCGCCCCGATGCACGAGGCTGGCGGAATAAAGGGCCAAATGCGAGCCGCGCAGTGCGCCGCGGCGAAAGTCGAAGCGTGCGACAGGGTTTCCGGGATCGTCCATTGCCATCAGCTTTTCCACCAAAAGGAAAGGACGATGCCGGCGAAGATCGCGGCGCCGACCCAGTTATTGTGCAGGAATGCCTTGAAACATCCTTCCCGCGTGCGACCGCGGATAAGGAAATAATGATAGCCCATCATGACCGCCGCCGCCCCCAGCCCCGCGAAGTAGGGCCAGCGCAGCGCGAGCGCGGCGCCGACCGCCGCCAGGATCGCGAGCATGGCCGCGTACGAGACCATCACGGCGAGCACGTCGTAGCGGCCGAGGGTCAGCGCCGAGGTGCGGATCCCGATCTTCGCGTCGTCGTCGCGATCGACCATCGCGTACTCGGTGTCGTAGGCGAACGCATAGAACACGTTCGCGGCGAGCAGCGCCCAGCATTCTGGCGGCAGCCGCTCCTGGATCCCCGCGTACGCCATCGGGATGCCGAAGCCGAATGCGATGCCGAGATAGGCTTGCGGGAGCGCGAAGAAACGCTTCGTGAACGGGTAGCTGAACGCGACCGCGGCGCCGACGAAGGACAGCAGAACCGCGAACCGATTGAGAAAGAGCACGAGCCCGAAAGCGGCCAGCGCGAGCAGCCCGGCAACGGCGAGCGCCTCGATCGGCTGGATCTCGCCGGCCGCAAGCGGGCGGCGCCGGGTGCGCTCGACGTGGGGATCGAAATCGCGGTCGGCGAAATCGTTGACCGCGCAGCCCGCGGAGCGCATGAGGAGCGTGCCCACGACGAATATGATGACGACCTCCGCGCTCGGCCGGCCGCCGGAGGCGAGCCAGACCGCCCATAGCGTCGGCCAAAGCAGCAGCAGCGTCCCGATCGGCTTGTCGAGCCGGATCAGGCGCTCGTAAGCATCAAGCCGCCTGGCGATGGAAGCGCGGTCCATGCGCAAA
Organism: Burkholderiales bacterium; assembly: GCA_041576355.1. Taxonomy (GTDB): domain Bacteria; phylum Pseudomonadota; class Gammaproteobacteria; order Burkholderiales; family SG8-39; genus JAOUFA01. The sequence continues at coordinate 1,771 of JBFGLA010000206.1, read as the reverse complement.
GAATAGCAGGGGTACGGATGCGCACGCGCTCAGGCGTCGGAGTATTCGTGCCGCGCGCCGAGCCAGCGCACGACATGGCGCCGTGCACGCGCAGGTTCTTGCTGCAGCAGCTCGTCGGCCGCTTCACGCGCGGCGCGCAGCAGCGGCTCGTCGCGCTCCAGGTCGGCGAAGCGCAGCAACGGCGTCCCGCTCTGGCGCTCGCCGAGCACCTCGCCGGGGCCGCGCAGCAGCAGGTCCTGGCGCGCGATTTCGAAGCCGTCCGAGTGCTCGTAGATCGCCTTGAGCCGTACGCGCGCCGCCTCGGACAGCGGCGTGGCGTAAAGCAGTATGCACACGCTCTCGCGCGTGCCGCGCCCGACGCGGCCGCGCATCTGGTGCAGCTGCGCGAGGCCGAAGCGCTCGGCGTGCTCGATCACCATCAGCGACGCGCTCGGCACGTCCACGCCGACCTCGATCACCGTGGTCGCGACCAGGAGCTGCGTGCGCCCGGCGGCGAACGCCTGCATCGCTTGCGCCTTTTCGGCCGGTGCCATGCGCCCGTGCAGGATCCCGATGCGCAGGCCGCGCAGCTCGCGCTCGAGCGTCGCGTGCGTGTCGAGCACGGTGCGCAGCTCGCGCTCGCCCGCCTCGTCTATTGCCGGGCAGACCCAGTAGGCCTGCTGCCCCTCGGCGCACGCGGCGCGGATACGCGCGAGCACCTCGTCGCGGCGCGCCGCCGCGACGAGGCGAGTCGAGACCGGCGCTCGTCCGGGGGGCATCTCGTCGATCACCGACACGTCCAGATCGGCGTAAAAGCTCATCGCCAGCGTCCTCGGAATCGGCGTCGCGCTCATCATCAGTTGATGCGGAACTTCCTCCTCCGCGCCGCCGGGCGCGGCCCCGCCCTTCTTGCGCAAAGACAGCCGCTGGCCGACCCCGAACCGGTGCTGCTCGTCCACGACCGCAAGGCCCAGGCGCGCGAAGCGCACGCCCTTCTGGAAGAGCGCATGCGTGCCGATCGTGATCTGCGCCTCGCCGGAGGCGATTTCTCCGGTCGCGCGCCGCTTCTCGGCAGCCGTCAGCGCGCCGTGCAGCCAGGCGATTCGGACCTCGAGCGGCTCGAGCCAGGCGCTGAACTTGCGGAAGTGCTGCTCGGCGAGGATCTCGGTCGGCGCCATCACCGCCGCCTGGTGCCGGGAATCGGCGGCCGCGAGGCAGGCGATGGCGGCGATGATCGTCTTGCCGCTGCCGACGTCGCCCTGCAGCAGCCGCTGCATCGGATGCGGCTGCGAGAGATCGCGCAGGACCTCGGCCATGGCGCGCGCCTGTGCGCGCGTGAGCCGAAACGGCAGGCGCGAGAGAAAGCGCCTGAGCATCGGCCCGTCGCTCGGCAGCGCGGGGGCGCGGCGCGCGGCGCGTGCGCGGTAGGCGAGCCGCATCGATATCTGCTGCGCGAGCAGCTCGTCGAACTTCATGCGCTGCCACGCGGGATGGTCGCGCTGCGCGAGCGCGCCAAGATCGGTCGCCGGAGGCGGGCAGTGAAGCAGCCCGACGCTCTCGCCGAACGGCGGCAGGGACAGCCGGGCGCGCAACGGCTCGGGCAGCGTGTCTTCGAGATCGGCCGCGGCGAGAGCGTCGAGCACCAGCTTGCGCAGGACCGGCTGCGCGAGCCCCGCGGTCGTGGGATAGATCGGGGTGAGCGAGGCGGGCAGCGGCTCGCCCTCCCGCGCCAGACGATAACGCGGATGCGCCATCTCGGCGCCGAACCAGCCGGGGCGCACCTCGCCGAACG
>JBFGLA010000205.1:0-5159 GCA_041576355.1 Burkholderiales bacterium | reverse complement strand
GGTCCCGATCTTGTAAGGAAACTTGCTCTGCGGACCCAGGTTGCGGCGCCGCAGCTCGGCCGGATCCATCTTCAGCTCATGCGCAGCCTGGTCGACCAGGCGCTCGATCGCGTAGGAGCTGACCGGTCGGCCCGCGCCGCGGTAGGCCGCGGTCGGAACCGTGTTCGTGAGCGCGAGCCGCGCGCGCACGTGCACCGCCGGCACATCGTAGACGCCGCTCGCGACGTTGACGAGATTCACCGTGTTGACGAACGTGCCTGTGAAGGCGACGTACGCGCCGAGATTGCAGGCGAATTCGAAACGCATCCCGAGCATCCGTCCGCTCGCATCGAGCGCCAGCTCGCCGCGGTGCACGACATCGCGCGCCTGCTCGTCGGCGAGGAACATCTCCGAGCGGGTGCCGACCCACTTGACCGGCCGCCCGAGCTTCTTTGCCGCGAGGAGCGCCGCGCAGTATTCGGGGTAGGTGTTGAAGCGCACGCCGAACCCGCCCCCCACTTCCTCGGCGACGACCCGGATCTTCTCCGGCGCGACGCCGAGCACCGCCGCCGTCTGGCCGCGGATCGCCGTCGCGCCCAGCGTGCAGGCGTGCAGAACGTACAAATCGTTCGCCGCGTCGTAGGCCGCGATGCACGCGCGCGGCTCCATTGGATTGCCGACGACGCGCGTGTGATAGGCAGTCAAGCTCACGACACGCGCCGCTTTGGCGAACGCGGCCTTCACCGCGTCGTCGTCGCCGCCGGCAAAATCGAGCACCTCGTTTCCCGGCACCGAGTCGTGCAGCTGCGGCGCGCCGGGCTTGAGCGCGTCGAGGGCATCGACCACCGCAGGCAGGTCCTCGTACTCGACGGCTATCGCTTCTGCGGCATCCTGGGCGAGCGCCGCCGTTTCGGCGATCACCAGCGCCACCGGCTCCCCGACGTAGCGCACGCGCCCCTGCGCAAGCACGGGATGGTTGGGCGTGAGCTGACTTGCCCCGCTACGGCCCTTCACGGGCGCCGCCGCCGGCATCCCGGCGAGTCCCGCGGCGGCGACGTCCTCCCCCGTCAGGACCGCGACCACACCGGGCATCGGGCGCGCACGGCTCGCATCGAGCGACCCGATCCGCGCATGGGGACGGTCGGACCGGAGAAAGTAACCGTACGCCTGCTTCGGCAGATTCCAATCCGAGACGTAACGCCCCGCGCCCTTCAGCATGCGCTCGTCTTCGAGCCTGCCTTTGTGTCCGAAGCTTTCCATGGCCGAATTCTAGAAACAAACAGGCCCGCGCGGAGCGGGCCTTTCGCAGGAACCGGCGCTCGGGCGCGCGCCGGTCATCGTGCGTGTTACTTGGACAGCGCGATGAGGAGGCTGCAGGGCGCATGATCGAGGAGCGACGCCCCGACCGAGCCCTTCCACCAGCGCGCGGCGAAGGAGGTCTTCTGATTGTGCCCGACGACGATGAGATCCACGCTGAGCTCGGCCGCGAGGCGGCAAATCTCCTCGACCGGCTCACCGACCGCGAGATGACCCGTCGCGTTGAATCCGCGTCCGGTCAGCGTGCCGATGCCCTCGTCCAACACCTGCTGCATGCGCTTCTTTTCCTCCTGGAGCAGCTCTTCGGGAACGAAGCCCTCGGTGAGAAACAGGCTCGGCGGCATCGTCGCCACGGCGAGCAGATGCGTCTCTGCGCCGAGAAAGTTGGCGAGCTCGGCGCATTCAAGCAGGGCGCGTTTGCCTTCGAGCGAGCCGTTGTATGCGAGAAGGATCTTGCGGTACTTCATGGCTCACCTCCGTGCTAAGCACTGCGCGCCGGCGTAGCCAGCGGGCGCAGGAAGGACCGCGGCTGCCGTCGATGCGAACCGAAAATAGCGCTCACTCGGACCCTCCTCCAAAGTTCCGTCTTGTTTTCGGCGATTATAGCCGCTGCGACACGTCCTGCAGCGCTGCCTCATCGCGGCCAGTTTCACGCCGAGCGGCCGAACGAGCGTGCTCGCCGCCGCTAGAATACCGTCTTTCCCCCGGAGCCAATCATGCTAGAGGTCTCCCGCAGCGACCTCGTCGCAGGCGTCGCCGGCAGCGGCACCATGGGCCGCGGAATCGTCCAGGTTCTGGCGCAGTGCGGCATACGCGCGCTGGTATTCGACGCCCAGCCGGGCGCGGCCGAAAGGGCCAAGGCCTCGATCTCCCAGGCGCTCGGCAAGCTGGTCGAGAAGGGCCGCCTGAAGGCGACCGAGGCCGAGGCAGCGCTCGGGCGGATCGAAATTGTCGAGTCCCTCGCGGATTTCGCGCCTTGTCACGTCGTCATTGAGGCGATCGTCGAGCGGCTGGAGGCCAAGCAAGAGCTTTTTCGAGCACTCGAGGCTATCGTCTCCGAGCGCTGCATCCTCGCCTCGAACACGTCTTCGCTTTCGGTGACCGCGATGGGCGCGGCGTGCAAGCGCCCCGAGCGGGTCGCCGGATACCATTTCTTCAATCCGGTTCCGGTGATGAAGATCGTCGAGGTGGTCGCGGGCGAGCTCACCGAGCCTTGGGTCACCGAAGCGCTTGCGGCGCTCGCCCGCCGCTACGGCCACACTGCAGTCCATTGCAAGGACACACCGGGCTTCATCGTCAATCACGCCGGCCGCGGCTACATTCCCGAGTCGCTGCGCGTGCTGATGGAGGGCGTGGCCGATTTCGCGACGATCGACCGGATCCTCGTGGACGCCGCGGGTTTCAGGCTCGGCCCGTTCGGCCTGATGGATCTGGTCGGGTTGGACGTCGGCCACGGCGTCATGAAGTCGATGTATGCGCAGTACTTCGACGAGCCGAAATACCGTCCTTCCTACCAAGTCGAGCCGCGCGTCGCAGCCGGACTGCTCGGCCGCAAGACGGGCCGCGGCTGGTATACGTACGGCAAGGACGGCAGCGCCGAGCCCGTGCCCGAGCCGCCCGTGCCCGCTGCCAAGGCGCGCACGGTGTGGGCCGCTCCGGGAAGTGGAGCGCTGCGCGACCTGCTCACCACGCTCGGCGCGACCGTCGAGAGCGGCGCGAGGCCCCCGGCCGAGGCGCTGTGTTTCGTCGCCCCGCTCGGCAAGGATGCGACCACCGCAGCGCTCGAGTCCGGCCTCGAGCCGGAGCGCACGGTGGCCGTCGATCCGATTTTCGGCTTTGCCAAGCGCCGTACGCTGATGACGACTCCGGCGACCCGAGCCGAAGCGCGCGATGCCGCGCACGGGCTGCTCGCCTCCGACGGCGTACCCGTTTCGGTCATTCGGGATTCGGCCGGTTTCGTCGCGCAGCGCGTCGTCGCGCACATCGTCAACGTCGGCTGCGACATCGTGCAGCAGCGGATCGCGAGCCCGGAGGATCTCGATCGCGCCGTCGTGCTGGGCCTGGGCTATCCAAGGGGTCCGCTCGCCATGGGCGACGCGATCGGGGCGGCGAAGATTTTCGCCGTTCTCGAAGCGATGCACGACTTCTACCGCGATCCGCGCTACCGCCCGAGCCCGTGGCTGAAGCGCCGCGCGAAGCTCGGGATTTCCCTACTGACACCGGAGTAACGATCATGCTGGACGCCTATATTTACGACGGACTGCGCTCCCCGATCGGCCGTCACGCGGGCAAGCTCGCGGCGCTGCGCCCGGACGACCTCGCCGCCGAGGTGATCCGGGAGGTCGTGAATCGAAACCAGATCGATCCCGGCGAGATCAGCGACGTCGCGCTAGGCTGCGTGACGCAGTCCGGCGAAGACTGCCGCAACGTCGCGCGCTTTGCGGCCCTGCTCGCCGGCTTGCCGCCGACCACCCCCGGGGTGACAGTGAACCGGCTGTGCGCGAGCGGCCTGCAGGCGGTCACCGACGCCGCGCGCGCGATCACCTGCGGCGAAGGCGATCTCTACATCGCCGGCGGTGTCGAAAGCATGACCCGGGCGCCGTACGTGATCGCCAAGGCCGACTCCCCCTATAGCCGCGAAGTGAAGATGTACGACACGACGATCGGCTCGCGCTTTCCCAACCCGCGCTTCACGAAACAGTACGGCGACCATTCCATGCCGCAGACCGGCGACAACGTCGCCAAGGACTTCGGCATCTCGCGCGAGCAGGCGGACGAGTTCGCCCTATCGTCTCAGCAGAAGTACGCCAAGGCGGAGGCCGAGGGCTTCTTCAAAGGGGAAATCCTCCCGCTCGCGATTCCCGCGAAGAAGAAGGACTCGCCCCCGACGATCATCGAGGTCGACGAGCATCCGCGGCGCGATTCGAGCGCGGAATCGCTAGCGAAGCTCAAACCCCTCTTCGACGGCGGAGTGGTCACGGCGGGCAACGCCTCGGGCGTGAACGACGGCGCCGCCGCTTTGGTCATCGCCAGCCGAGGTTGGGGCGAAAAGCGGGGCAAGAAGCCGATCGCCAGAATCCTCGCGGCGGCATCGGCCGGTGTCGAGCCGCGCATCATGGGAGTGGGGCCCGCGTACGCGATCCCGAAAGCGCTCGAGCGTGCTCAGCTCAAGCTGGGGGACCTCGACATCATCGAAATCAACGAGGCATTCGCAAGCCAGGTGCTCGGTTGCCTCAAGCTCATGAAGCTCGACTACAAGGACGCGCGCGTCAACCCAAACGGGGGCGCGATCGCGATCGGCCATCCGCTCGGCTGCTCGGGGGCTCGGCTCGCCCTCACCGTCGCGCGCGAGCTGCAGCAGAGCGGCACGCGCTACGCCGCAGTGTCGCTTTGCATCGGCGTCGGCCAGGGTCTCGCTGTGATTCTCGAGCGGATGCAATAGAACTTGACCTGCCTCAAGTTGCGCGCGCCCGCCGCGCTCTAAAAAACCAGTTCATCGGGAGGTCCGCCATGAATGCGCCGGAAAAGCCCAAGGCCAAGGCCCAGTTCGTCTGGGACGATCCGCTCCTGCTCAACGAGCAGCTCACGGAGGAAGAGCGCATGGTGCGCGACGCCGCGCACGCCTATTGCCGGGAGAAGCTCGCGCCACGGGTGCTCGACGCCTTCCGCAACGAGACGACCGATCCGGCGATATTCCGCGAGATGGGCGCGCTCGGACTGCTCGGACCCACGATTCCGCCGGCGTACGGCGGCCCCGGCCTCAATTACGTGTGCTACGGCCTGATCGCGCGCGAGGTCGAGCACGTCGATTCGGGTTACCGGTCGATGATGAGCGTGCAGAGCTCGCTCGTCATGGTGCCGAT
>JBFGLA010000204.1:0-5185 GCA_041576355.1 Burkholderiales bacterium | reverse complement strand
GGCCCCGACCGTTTTTCCGGCCCGCGCCTGCGCTATAACGTAATCGACGAGACAGGCGTGTTCGAGCAGCCCACCTACCTGATCCAGCGCCAGCAGACCTCGCGCGGCAGCGCCGAGCGAATCGAGTTCCTCGGCAAGGACCGCATCAAGCTCGACAAGGCGACGTTCACGACCTGCGCCCCCGGCAACGACGACTGGGTGTTCAAGGTCGAGGAACTCGAGCTCGACTACGAAGTCGACGATGCGCGCGCCAAGAGCCCGCGCCTGCGCTTCATGGACACGACGATTGCCGCGCTTCCGTTCGCGACGTTGCCGCTGGAAAAGCGCCGCAAGAGCGGATTTCTCACGCCGCGCTACACGCAAACGACGCTGCGCGGTGCCGAGGTGGAGGTTCCTTTCTACTGGAATATCGCGCCCGAGTACGATGCGACGCTCACTCCCGTCGAGATGGCAAAGCGCGGCAGCCAGCTCAAGTCGCATTTCCGCTACCTCGGGGGCTCGTACACGGGCGATTTGCGCGTCGACTACATGCCCGAGGACCGCGAGCTGCGGGAATCCCGCCAGCGCTCTTCTTTGCTTCACACTCAGCAGTTCACGCCCAATCTGTCCGGAAAGCTCGATTTGAATCGGGTGTCGGATGACCGCTATTTCGCCGATTTCTCGACGCAGGTGCAGCAGGTCACGACGGGAAACCTGAACCGCGAGGGCCTGCTCACCTATCGCGGATCGGCGTCGGGCTGGGGCTACGGCATCGTGACGCGGGTGCAGCGCTTCCAGACGCTGCGCGACCCGGAAGTCCCGCGGGCCAGTGCGTACCATCGGGTGCCGCAGCTGAACCTTTCCACCGGCCGCAACGACCTCGGCGGATTCGCCGATTTGTCGCTCCCCGTAGAGTACGTTCAGTTCACGCACCCGACGCTCGTCGAAGGAGAGCGCTATACGCTCACCCCGACGCTCGCCACGCCGGTGCTGGCGCCCGGTTGGTACTTCACGCCGAAGCTGGGCGTACGCTACGCCGGCTACGACCTTACGCGTCACGATCCCGGCCAGCCGGCGCGCCAGAACGTATCGATTCCGTGGTTCAGTCTGGACACAGGCCTTGCCTTCGACCGACAAACGACCTGGTTCGGAGAGCGCATGACTCAGACTCTGGAGCCGCGCATCTTCTACGTCTATGCGCCGTACCGGAACCAGGAGCTGATCCCGATCTTCGATACGGACCTCAACGACTTTAACTACGCGCAGATCTTCAGCGAGAATCGCTTCTCCGGAGGGGACCGCTTCGGCGACGCGAACGAGGTCACGCTCGCGGCGACTTCGCGCCTGCTCGCGCCCGGCGGGCAGGAGGCGTTTCGCGCCACGATCGGGCAGCGGTTCTACTTTCAGGACGAGCGGGTCCGGCTCAATCGAGTCCCGGCTTCCGATCAGCAAGGCCTCTACAAGCCGGAGCCCTCCCTTCGCACCTACCGGGAATCGGATGTGCTCGCAGCGGTCGGAGGGCGCATCGCGCGCAACTGGCTCTACGACACGACGGTGCAGTACAACCAGCGCGCCAGCACGACCGAGCGTTACAGCGCCTCGCTGCGCTACTCGCCGGAGATCGCCAAGGTCCTGAGCGCGAATTACCGGTTCAACCGGGACGCTCTGCGCCAGATCGATATCGCCGGGCAATGGCCGGTCTGGACGGGATGGTATGCCGTGGCGCGCTACAACTACTCGTTCCTCGATCGACGGGTGCTCGAGAGCCTGACCGGCCTGGAATACAACGGAGGATGCTGGGTGTTTCGCGGACTGATCCAGCGCATACAGTCGACGACCGACATCACGTCGACCGCTCTCTACCTGCAGCTCGAATTCAACGGCTTCGGCCAGATCGGCACCGAGGAGACGGTGCGTCTGTTGAAGCGGGGCGTGCCAGGCTACGCGGTCACCAACCCGCGCGACCCGGCTCTTGTGCCGCCGAGCGTGCGGCCGCAGCTGCCGGCCGAGGAGACGTATTAGAACGCGGAACAGCCGGGCGCGAACTTTCCGCACCGGCCCGCCTCAAAGATGACTGTCATGACAACGGAGAATTCATCGACGATGCGCCCCCTGCTTGTCCTGGCCGCGCTGGCGCTGCTTGCGCCGTCCGCCGGTGTCGCGCAACGGTTGACGCCGGTCGACCGGATCGTCGCCGTGGTCAACAAGGACGTGGTGACCTTGACGGAGTTGAACGAGCAGACCGCGGCGGCGGAGCGGCAGCTGCGCAGGCAGGGAACACCTCTTCCCGCGCGCACCGACTTCCAGCGGCAGTTGCTCGAGCGCCTCGTCCTGCAGAAGGCGCAGCTCCAGCTCGCGCGCGAGAGCGGAATCCGGGTCGACGAGCTGCAGCTCGACCGCGCCATCCAGCGTATCGCCGAGGGCAACAACATGACCCTCTCGGCGTTCCGGCAGGCCTTGGAGTCCGATGGCGTGGCATTCGACCGCTTTCGCGAGGAAGTCCGCGAGCAGATCCTGCTGACCCGGCTGCGCGAGCGCGAGGTCGACGACAAGATCCAGGTGAGCGACAGCGAGATCGATCTCTATCTGGAGCAAGCGAAGGCGGCCGGCAGCGAGCGGGTCGAATATGACGTCGCGCACATTCTGGTGCGGGTTCCGGAACAGGCGCTGCCCGAGCGCATCGAGGAAGCGCGCCGGCGCGCGGAAAAGGCGCGTGCCGAGGCGCGCGCCGGCGCCGACTTCGCCAAGCTCGCCGCGACCTACTCCGATGGTCCTGACGCGCTGCGCGGCGGCGCGCTCGGCTGGCGCCACAAGGAAAGGCTACCGGAGTTGTTTTCCGATGCGCTCGGCGGGATGGGGTCGGGCGAGGTGAGCGAAGTGCTGCGCAGCCCGGCGGGATTCCACGTCCTGAAGCTCATCGGCCGGCGCGGCGTCGGGGCGCAGGGCGCGCCGGTGACGCAGACGCATGCGCGCCACATTCTCGTGCGGACGAACGAAATCGTTTCGGAGGCCGATGCGCGGCGCAGGCTTTCCGACCTGCGGGAGCGTATTGTCACGGGCGGGGCCGATTTCGCCGAGCTGGCGAAGCTGCACTCGGAGGACGGCAGCGCCGCGCGGGGCGGCGACCTCGATTGGGTCCACCCGGGGGATACGGTGCCCGAGTTCGAGCGGGAGATGAACGCTCTCAAGCCCGGCGAGATCAGCCAGCCGATGAAGACGCCGTTCGGCTGGCATCTGATCCAGGTGCTCGAGCGCCGGACCGCGGACCTGAGCGCCGAGCGGCAACGGTTCCAGGCGCGGCAGGTGCTGCGCGCACGCAAGTCGGACGAGGCCTACCAGGAATGGTTGCGCCAGCTGCGCGACCAGATCTACGTCGAACTGCGTCTGGAAGAACGGTAAGCGGCGGAGCGGTCATTCCTCGTCCGTGTCGAGCCGCCACATTCCGAGAAAAAGGTTCGGCCAGCACTTCCTGCACGACCCGGGCGTGTTGGCGCGCATCGTGGATGCGGTCGCGCCCGCGCGCGATGACGTCGTGGTCGAGATCGGGCCGGGCGAGGGGGCGCTCACACGGCGGCTGCTTGAGCGCGTGGAGCGCATCGAGGCGATCGAGATCGATCGCGATCTTGCGGCGCGGCTTGCGGCGGAGTTTCCCGGCGAGCGGCTTGCAGTGCATTGCGCGGATGCGCTGAAGCTCGATTTTTCGGTTCTGCCTCAGGGCATGCGCCTGGTCGGGAACCTGCCCTACAATATCTCGACGCCGCTACTTTTTCGCCTCGCGGAGTTTGCGCCCCGTGTGCGCGATATGCATTTCATGCTGCAACAAGAGGTGGTCGCGCGGATGGTCGCGCCTCCCTCGACGCCGGAGTACGGGCGCCTATCAGTCATGCTGCAGACGCGCTTCCAGATGGAGAGACTCTTTGGCGTTGCGCGCGGGGCGTTCAGGCCGCCGCCGAAAGTGGAGTCGGCCGTGGTGCGGCTGGTTCCGCTTGCAAGCGAGGCGCGGCCGCAGGTGGACGAGTCGGTGCTGGCGCGGGTCGTGACGCGGGCGTTTTCGGCGCGGCGCAAGACTCTGCGCAACGCGCTGGTGCTTGATCCCGGCGACTACCCCGCGCTCGATATCGATCCGGGGCTGCGGCCGGAGAATCTTTCGCCCGCGGACTACGTGCGCATCGCGCAGCGGGTCACCGTCAGCCGGGGATTTTCGGTTGAGGAGGGGGCAACGGGGAAACCGTAGGGTCCCCCTTTCGGGTCGCGCGAACTTATCGTGCGTTCTTGCGCTCGATAAACTCGATCTTGTAGCCGTCCGGATCCTCGACGAACGCGATTACCGTCGTGCCGAATTTCACCGGTCCCGGCTCGCGCGTCACGCGTCCGCCCTGAGTGCGCACCGCGTCGCAGGTCTTGCGGATGTCGTCGACCTCGATCGCGACATGGCCGTAGGCGTTGCCGAGCTCGTAACGGGATGTACCCCAGTTGTAAGTCAGCTCGAGCACCGCCGTTTCGGACTCTTCGCCGTAGCCGACGAACGCGAGCGTGTATTTGCCTTCGGGGACCTCGCGCTTGCGCAGCAGGCGCATCCCCAGGATGCCGGTATAGAAGGCTATCGAGCGGTCGAGATCGCCGACGCGAAGCATGGTGTGCAGGATTCTCAATGGACACCTCGGATGATGGGAAGCGATGCGCCCGCGAGTTCCAGCCGCTCGCGCGCTTCGCGCCAGCCAGGATACAGCGTTTCGACCCGGTTCCAGAAGCGCCGGGAGTGGTTCATTTCGATCATATGCGCGACCTCGTGCGCCACGACATAGTCGGCGAGCGCCGGATCGAGGTGCACCAGGCGCCAACTCAGCCGGATCCTGCCCCCGGCGAGGCAAACGCCCCACTGGGTGCGCGCGCTGGAAAGCGCCACTTGAGGCGGTGCGAGTCCCAGTTGCGCCGCATAATGCGCCGCGCGCGGCGCGAGGGCTTCGATCGCACGGCGCTTCAGCCATTGCACGAGCTGCGCGACCACCAGGACGCGGCGCCGCGGCTCGGGGACGTAGACGGCAAGCCGCTCGCCTGCCTCGTGCCGCACCGCGCCCGGTCCCTCGCGCACCGCGAGGCGAACGGGTGCGCCGAAGAGCGGCAGCGCCTCACCATCCGTGCCCAGCAGGTATCGGCGCCGCGGGGAGCGCGCCCACTCGTCGAGCTTGCCGACGATCCATCGCTC
>JBFGLA010000203.1:0-5213 GCA_041576355.1 Burkholderiales bacterium | reverse complement strand
GCAGGCGTACGCGGATCGCCTGCTCGCGCTCGATCTCGAGGCGCGCCGGTTCGAGATCGCGAACCTGCCGCAGCCGCGCTTCGAGGCGCTGACGGCCATCCCCGGAACGACTCGCCGCCAGGCGGCCTTGCGCACGCGCGATTGCGGCCGGCTGCTGCGCGAGATCGATCTCGCCAAGCCGGAGGAGCGCGAGCGGCTGCTCCGGCGCTCGAGCGTGCCCGACGACTACTCGAGCGCGCTGCGCGTGCTGGGCCTGTACGCGTTCACCCGTGTGCCGTTCGCATGGGGCGTGGAGCGCTGGCAACGAAGCGTGGTGTCCGACTTCGCGGGAGAGGGCGCGTCGCCGCAGGGGGCCGTGGTCGTGCGCTACGACCCTCCCGCGGGCGCCGGGCCCGATTTCGCCGCAGCGGCCGAGATCCTCGCGCGCTCGGCGCGCGACCCGCTCGGCGTGCCGGACCTCTCGGAGCGCGAATTCGCCCTGCTGTCGAGCGCCTACGCGCCGAGCTTCGAAATCGAGATCGCGGGCGACTACGACCGCTTCGGCGCGCTGCGCTGGAGGCGCGAGGCGCCGCTCCCGGCGGTCGAAGCGAGCGAGCTCGCGGTCTACCGGCAGCCGGCGTACACGATCTACGAGGGACGCGTGCTGCTGCAGCTCGTGTACACGATCTGGTTCCCCGAGCGTCCCGCCGAGGGCGCATTCGACATCCTGGCGGGGAAGCTCGACGGCCTGGTCTGGCGCGTCACCCTGGCGCCCGACGGCGAGCCGCTCGTGTACGACTCGATCCACCCCTGCGGCTGCTACCACATGTTCTTCCCGACGCCGCGCGCGCGGCCGACGGCCGCTCCCGACGCGCTGGAGGAATGGGCTTTCGTCCCGAAGTCGCTTCCGCGCGCGCGCCCCGGCGAGCGCCCGCTCGTGCGGCTCGCGACGCGGACCCACTACATTCAAGGGGTCTCGTACGTGCGCGGCCCGGAAAGCCTCGTGCGCTACGAATTTCGGCCCTACGACGAGCTGCGCTCTCTGCCGCGCCTGGACGGCGGCTCGCAAAGCCTGTTCGGACCGGACGGGCTCGTCGCGGGAAGCGAGCGCAGCGAGCGGTTCCTGTTCTGGCCGATGGGCATCGAATCGGCCGGCGCGATGCGGCAATGGGGACGGCATGCGACTGCGTTCGTCGGCCGGCGGCATTTCGACGACGCCGATCTGTTCCAGCGTCGCTTCGAATTCGATTTGCGCGGCAGCGAGCGATGAGCGCCCCGGGCCGCGCGCAACGCACGCGCTCTCGCGGCCTCACGGTCGCGACGCTCAACATGCACAAGGGCCTGTCGCATTTCAACCGCCGCATGGTGATCCACGAATTGCGCGAGGGCCTGCGCACGCTCGATGCGGATCTCGTGTTCCTGCAGGAGGTGCAGGGATTGCATGACCGGCACGCGAAGCGCTACGCCGCGTGGCCCTCGGCGCCGCAGTACGAGTTTCTCGCCGAGGATCGCTGGCAGCATGCCTACGGCCGCAATGCCGTTTACGACCACGGGCACCACGGCAACGCCATCCTGTCGCGTTATCCCATCGTTTCGGTCGAGACCGAGGACGTCTCGGGCCATCGCTTCGAGCGCCGCGGGCTGCTGCACTGCGTGGTCGCCGTCACGGGCTGGCGGCGCAACCTGCACTGCGTCTGCGTGCACTTGTCGCTGCACGAGCGCGGCCGGCGCAGGCAGCTGGACGCGATTTCCGAAAGGCTGGCGGAGCTCGCGTCGCGCGACCTGCCGATCATCGTGGCCGGCGACTTCAACGACTGGCGCCATCGGGCGAGCGCGGTCATGGAGAAGCGGCTCGGAATGAGCGAGGTGTCGATCTACTGGCACGGACGGGCGGCGCGGACGTTTCCGAGCCTCATGCCCGTGCTGCGGCTCGACCGGATCTACGTGCGCGGGCTCGAGATCATTTCCTCCCGCGTGCACCGCGGCGCGCCGTGGTCGATGCTCTCCGATCATCTCGCGGTGAGCGCAGAGTTGAAAGCGGCACGCGGCTGAGGGGCGGCGCCCCGCCTTCCGTACGGCTCTCATGCGCTACGTCCCGGGCAACCGCCTGACCCTGCTGACCAACGGCGAGCAGTACTTTCCGGTGCTCACGCAGGAGATCGACGCCGCCAGCGAGGAGGTCTTCCTCGAGACCTACATCTTCGCCGACGATCAGACCGGCAGCCTGATTGCGGACGCTCTCGCGCGCGCGGCCGCGCGCGGCGTGCGGGTCAGCCTGCTGCTCGACGGATTCGGCGCGCGGGACTTCGCGCCGCGCTTCCGGCAGATGCTTTCTGCGGCCGGCGCCGAGGTCCTCGTTTTCCGTCCTCGGATCGATCCCTGGAGCCTGCGGCGCGGCCGGCTGCGGCGCATGCACCGCAAGCTCGCCAGCATCGATGCGCGGATCGCGTTCGTCAGCGGAATCAACGTGATCGACGACTACGATACGCCGGGCCATACCCCGCCACGCTACGACTACGCGGTGCGGATCGAAGGCCCGCTCGTCGAGGAAGTCCGGGCCGCGGCGGCGCGCCTGTGGGCGCAGGTCTCCTGGGCCACGTTCGGCCGGCGCTGGCGAGGACTCGCCGCGCTCGCGCGCCGCGCCCGACAACCCGCGCCCGATGCGCCCGATCCGCAGCCCGGCGGAAAGCGCGCGGCGCTCGTGGTGCGGGACAGCCTGCGCCACCGCTCCGACATCGAGGAGGCGTATCTGGCGCTGATCGCCGATGCGCGCGAGGAGATCGTGCTCGCGAGCGCGTATTTCTTCCCCGGCCGGCGTATTCGCCAGGCGCTCATGCACGCGGTCGGCCGGGGCGTGAGGGTGCTGCTGCTCCTGCAGGGCCGGGTCGAGTACGTGCTGCTGCACTACGCCTCGCGGGCTCTCTACGGGTCGCTCCTCGAAGGCGGGATCGAGATCCACGAATACCATCGCAGCTTCCTGCACGCCAAGGTGGCGGTATTCGACCGTCGCACGGCGAGCGTCGGGTCCTCCAACATCGATCCCTTCAGCCTGCTGCTGGCGCGCGAGGCGAACGTGTTCGTCGACGATGCCCAGTTCGCGCTCGAGCTGCGCGAGAGCCTCGAGGAGGCGATCCGGCGCGGCGCGCGTTCGGTGCCGCCGCAGCAATGGAAGCGGCAGCCCTTTCTGCTGCGGGCGCGAATCTGGATCGCGTACGGGGTCGCGCGCCTGTTGATCAGTCTTGCCGGGCACGATCGCTACCACTAGGCCGGCGGCCGAACATCCCCCAGCCTTCCATGGTCAGGACGACCTCGCCGCGCTGGTTCGATGCCTCCCAGCGCGATTTCACCAGCCCGGCGCCGGGGCGGCTTCGCGACGCGCGCGTTTCGAGCACGGTACGGCGGTAGGACACCCTGTCCCCGGGCCGCACGGGGTTGAGCCAGCGGATGCTGTCCAGCCCGGGCGATCCCATGCTGAGAGCACGGTTGACGTAGTTTTCGCACATCATGCGCATGCCGACCGCGCAGGTATGCCATCCGCTTGCGATGAGCCCGCCGTAGAAAGAGTCGCGCGCCGCCTCGGGGTCGGTGTGAAAGGGCTGAGGGTCGAACTGGCGGGCGAAAGCGACGATCTCCTCCTCGGTGAAGGTGTGGCTCCCCATTTCGACGGTCTCGCCGACGCGGAAGTCCTCCCACCAAAGCACCGTTTGGCGCGGGGGCCTGCATTTCATGGGGTGGTCTCCGATTACAGGGCGCGAAACGAGCGCCGCGCCTAGACGCCGGGGTGCTTTGCTGGCAACATCATCGGCCAACAAGAATTTCAAGTCTAATGCAAAGGAGGGTTCACATGATTCGCTCGTTAAAGCTCGGGGCCGCCTTCGCCGCGGTTGCCTCGTTCGCGGTATTGAATGCGACCGGCGCGCTTGCGCAAGGGACCCTTAAGATCGCTGTCCTCGGCCCGATGGCGTTCGTGCAGGGCGAGAATCATTGGGCGGGCGCCGAGATGGCGCGCGACGAGATCAACAAGGCGGGCGGCATCTCGATCGGTGGCAAGAAGATGATGGTCGAGCTGATCCGCGGCGACACCAACGAGATCCAGTCGGTGCCGGACGCCACGAACGCCGTCGAGCGCGTCATCACGCGCGACAAGGCCGATTACCTGGTGGGCGGATTCCGCTCCGAGGCGGTGCTCGCGATGCAGGAAGTCGCCATGGACCACAAGAAGATCTTCCTCGGCGCCGGCGCGGCGCACTCCAAGCTCGGCATCAACGTGGAGCAGAACTATGATCGCTATAAGTACTGGTTCCGTATCACCCCGGTGAAGGACGTCGACCTGGTGCGCACCACCTTCGCCGTGCTGGCAACGGTGGCCGAGCAGATCCGCACTAAGCTCGGCAAGCCCAGCCCCAAGGTCGCGATCCTGGCCGAGAAGGCGGTGTGGGTCGAGGGTATCGTCGCGGCGGCGCAAAAGAACCTGCCAGCGATGAAAATGGAAGTCGCGGGCGTGTGGCAGCCCTCGGCGGTGGCAAACGACGTGACCGCCGAACTCTCCGCGATCGAGCGCGCCGGCGCCGACATCGTCTTTACGCTGCTCTCCGGTCCGGTGGGAATCGCAGTCGGCCGCCAGATGGGCGAGCGCAACATGAAGGCGATTGCGTTCGGCATCAACGTCGAGGCGCAAAAGGACGGGTTCTGGCAGGCCGCGGCGGGCAAGGCCAACTACGTCTCGACGCTCGACACGTACGGGCCGGTGGAGATGACGCCCAAGACGCTGCCGTTCATTCGTGCGTTCGAGGCTCGCTTCAAGAAGTCGCCTACGTACAACGCCGGCACCTACGACGCGATCCTGCTGCTTAAGGAAGCGATCGAAAAGGCCGACAGCACCGACGCGGACAAGATCGTCCCGGTGCTGGAGAAGATAAGCTACACCGGCGCGGCCGGCGTGATCGAGTTCGACAAGCGCCACGACCCCGTCTGGGGTCCGGGCAAGTCAACCGGAATCGCGATTCAGTGGCAGGATGGGACGCAGGTTCCGTTCTGGCCCCCGCAGGTGAAGGGGATGGGAACCTTCAAGATGCCGGCGCAGTGAGCGGACGCATCGAGGCGTCGTAGCGCGGGCGCGTCACAGGACGCGCCCGCTTCATTTTTCACATGCTGCAGGACATTTTCATCACCGGGCTGGTCAACGGCGGCGTCTACGCTCTGCTCGCGATCGGCTTTTCGCTCATCTTCGGCGT
>JBFGLA010000202.1:0-5230 GCA_041576355.1 Burkholderiales bacterium | reverse complement strand
CGCTGTCGGTGACCGCGACCCTGACTTCGCCGTCGCTGCGCGCGCAGCGGACTCTGACGAATCCGCCGTTGCGGCTGAACTTGAGCGCGTTCGAGAGCAGGTTGAGAAGGATCTGCTTGAGCCGCGTGCGGTCTGCGCGCACGAACGCCGCGCCTTCGCCTTCCTGCGTCATGCTAAGACCGATCTTCCGCTCGGCGGCCAGCGGAAGCACGAGGACGCGGCATTCCTCGAGCACGCTCGAGAGCGCGACGGGCTCGATCGTCACCTTGATCCCGCCCGCTTCGATCTTGGCCAAGTCGAGCATGTCGTCGATCAGCGCCAGCAAATGCTCGCCCGCCGAGCGGATTTCCGCCACCGCTCCCGCCTGCTCGGGCGTGAGATTCTCGTACAGCTCGAGCAGCTGGCCGAAGCCGAGCACGGCATTGAGCGGCGTCCTCAATTCGTGGCTCATCCGGGAGAAGAACTCCGACTTTGCCCGGCTCGCCGCCTCGGCAGTGTCCTTCGCTTCCGACAGCTCCTCGGTTCGACGCTCGACCTGGCGCTCCAGCTCTTCGCCGTGGGCGCGTAGCGCATTCGCCATGTCCGTCACCGACTTCGCGAGCGCACCGATCTCGTCGTCGCGCGCAAGCTCGCTCGGCAGCGCGATCGGCTCTCCTTCAGCAGCCCTACTCGCGAGCCGGGTCAACGTGAAGAGGGGCGCAACCTGGTTGCGAATGAGGCGGCGCGCGGCGTAAGCCGCGAGAACCACCCCCCCGACCACGAGAATCGCGAACGCGAGGCTGACCAGAAGAAAGGGAACATAGACTTGCTTCGGCACCTCGCTGAACCGCAGGCGGAGATTGAGAGGACCCTCGAGCCAGGGCTGGCTCACGACGACCGTCTCCTCGAACAGGCGTGGCGCCGCGCCGGGGTCGCCCGGCGCAGCCAGCAAGGTCGTGTCTCCGCTATCGAGCGCGTGAAACCCCGGCTCGGACAGCGTGCCGGCGCGGGCGAGCACCTCCCGCAGATCGATGCTCGCAACGAGGACTCCCTCGTAGGTGCCGGTAGGCTCGAACAGGATCGGGTCCTCGATGATCAGGACCGGTCGGCGCCCGGACTGCGTCGCGCGGATGCTCGCCCGGATTTCCGTATTGGCCGACTCGGACTGTGCGATGCTGGGGCAGGGCAGCCGGACCCCTTCGGGCAGCGTCGAGACCAGGACTTCGCCGAACGGATCGCAGACCAGGAATTTCGCGCCGAAGCGCACGCTCAGGTCGTCCTGGGTCAGGAAAGGGACCAGGTAGGCGTCGCGCCCGACGGAATCGGTGAGGCCGTTGGCGACGAACGAGCTCGCGGCGAGCGCGCGCACCTTCGCCACCAGGTCGTTCGCGACGCTCGAAATGACGGTCGACTCGGCCTGTAGCCGGGCGCGCAGCGTCTGCTCGGTATGCAGCATGAGCAGCGCCCAGATCGCGATGAAGGACAGCAGCGCGGTGCCGAGCGAAAAGCCGAGGGCGAGGAGGGCAGCGGTAAACGACAGCCGGTGCTCGAGGCTCTTCGCCAGCCAGCCGCTGAGTCGCTTTGTGAGGCGCTTCATCGATGCCGGGGCCCGCTCAGTCGCACGGCGCTCAGCGTACCCGCTCCAGCGCGCCGTCCGCGGCATATCTTGCCATGTGGACGATTTCCCGGCTGAGCGCATCGTGCCGCGCGGGCGTGAACGGTTGCGGGTAATCCTGGATCAACCCGCTGTAGTTGCGCACGTTCTCCAGCGCGTCGCGCACCGCGGCCCGGTCGGTGGAGCCAGCCCTGTCGATCGCGCGCGCGAGGATGTGCACCAGGTCGTACGCGTGCGCGACGCCGACGGGAGAGGCGATCTTGCGCTCGCTGTCGACCTCGAGGAGCTTCTTCGCCGCCTGGATGACCTGTCTTGCCTTCGGTCGCTTGGCGCCGATGAAGCTATAGGTCTGGACCACGGCGAGATCGACCTTGCCGAGGTCCGCACCGACCTCCTGCGCGAATGTCGCGCCGGTGATCCCCCAGTGCGCGGCGATGGGCAGGCGCTCGCGCGAATCGAGCGCCGCGATGCCCTTGACGAGATCGCTCGCTTCGGCGTTGTTGGCGACCAGGATCAAGCCGCGCGCTCCGTCCTGCTTCAGCTCGGCGTACTTCTTCAGCATGCTGTCCCGGCGCTCGAGATTGTTGAACCAGCGGATGCCGACGATGCGCATCCCGGGCCGCAATTGGATCTCATGCCGGATCGCGGTTTCGTTGCTCCGTCCCCAGCTGGAGTTGAGGAATAGCAGCCCGACATTGCGCACGCCCTTTCTCTCCAGGAAATCCAGGATCGTGGGCATGGCCCAGCTGTCGCGCAGCGACAGCCGAAACGTATAGCTCGGCTTGAAGCCGTGGTCGATGATGCCGTCGGCGGCCGCCCAGGGATCGAGCAACGGGATCTTGAGCGCATGCACCTCGGCGATCGTCTCGATCACGGTCGGGCTGAACCGACCGCACAGCACTGCGACGAGATCGTCGACCGCGGCGAATTCCCTGAGATTTTGCCGGCTGCGCGCCGGCAGGGTGCGATTGTCCTTTTCGATGAGCTTGAGCGGCCGGCCGCCGAGGACACCGCCGGCGGCGTTTACTTCGTCGACCGCGATTCGGGCGCCGAGGCGGATCGCCTGGGCGGAGGTGCTGCCGGCAAAACCGAATTCTCCGTCCAGACCGATATAGACCGGCTTCCCCTCGCTCGCGAAGGTATCGACTGAGGTGAGGGCCGCAACGAGGGCAGCAATGGCGGCGCCTGTCCGTGCGCTCTGGTGCATGGTCCGAACCTTTCGCGCGATCGACTCAGGGCCCTTCGCCGACGCTACCACCGCGCGACGATCGGGTGCGCGCCTATTCCACCTTTGCTTTCTCCCTGAGCGAGCGCACCAGTGCCTCGACTTTTCTCTGGGTCAGCTGTTGCTGGATACGCGGCTTCACTTCCGCGTAGCTTGGAAACTTCACCGGCCGCACGTCGTCGAGCTTTATGATGTGGTAGCCGAACCGCGTTTGCACCGGCACTTCAGTCAGCTGGCCCTTCTCGAGCTTCACCATCGCGTCGGCGAACGCTTTGTCGAACACACCGGGCACGTTCCAGTCGAGGTCGCCGCCGCGGTCCTTGTTGCCGGAGTCCTTCGAGTTCTTCTCCGCCAGCTCATCGAACTTGGCGCCCTTCTTGAGCTCGGCGATGAGGCTCTTTGCCTCCTCCTCCTTCTCGACCAGGATGTGGCGCGCGTGGTATTCCTTGTCGCCGGTTTGCGCCCTGGCAGTGTCGTATTCCTTCTGCATTTCGGCCTCGCTGACCGGGTTTCTGCGCACCCAGTCACGCAGGTAGCCCTGCACGATCACGGTCTGCCGCACCAGCTCCAGCTCGGCCTGGAACTCGGGGCGCTTGGTGAATCCGGCGCGCGCGGCTTCCTGCGCGATGACCTCGCGATTGATCAGGTCGTCGCGAATGGCGGTGCGCGACTGCTCGTTGTCGGTCGCGCCTTGCGCGGCGCGCTCGCGGGCGAGGATTTCGGCGCGAATGCGGGGAATCGCGACGCCGTTGACGGTCGCGATGCGGCCGGCGGCTGGCGCGGGTTTCTTGCCGTCCTTGGCCGGCGCTTGCGCAAGCAGCGCGGCCGGCGAGAGCAGGAGCGCGGCGCAAAACGCGGCGCCGAGCGGAATTCGTAGGGTCATCTGAGACCTCTCGGGTAAAAGGGCGCCATTATGCGCCGGGTTTGGCGGGCTTACCGGGCGTAGTTAACGACGGCGCACCCGTTTCGCTCGGGGCGTAGGCCGCGATCGTCAGCGCATGGATCGGGTGCGACATCAGGTCGCCGAGCGCGGAGTATACGAGCCGGTGGCGCGCGACGGTGGCGAGGCCGGCGAAGCGCTTCGACACCACGGCGAGCCGCCAATGCGTCTCGCCGCCGGGCCGCCAGCCTGCGTGCCCTTGGTGGGCGGCGCTTTCGTCGACGAGCTCGATGCGCTCGGGCTCCAGCGCCCCGAGGCGGCGCCTGATCTCGGCGGCCACGCTCAAGGCTTGCCGCCGCCTTCCTCGATGTGGCGCGACAGGAACACTGCCTGCGCGATCACGAACAGCAGCATCAACCCGACGCCGCCGAACAGCTTGAAGTTCACCCACAAATCGGTCGAGAAGTTGTACGCGACAAAGAGGTTGGCGGCGCCCATGAAGGCGAAGAATCCCGCCCAGCTCCAGTTGAGGCGCGACCACACCGGCGCGGGGAGCTGAATCTGCCCGGAGAGCATGGCGCGGATCAGGTTCTTGCCGGCCAGCAGATCGGCGCCCCCGAGCACGGCCGCGAACAGCCAGTAGAGCACGGTCGGCTTCCACTTGATGAAGGTTTCGTTCTGCAGAGCCAGCGTCGCCCCGCCGAAGACGACGATGATCGCGAGTCCCGCCCAGAGCATCGGTTCGATCCGCTTCTTCCTCAGCCACAGCCAGCCGACCTGCACGAACGTCGCGGCGATCGCGACCGCCGTGGCGAAGTAGATGTCCTTCAGCTTGAAAGCGATGAAGAAGAGGACGACCGGAAAGATGTCGAAAAGGAATTTCATGCGGAAGCGCTGCGAGCGGGCATTTTACCAGTGCGAGATGCTTCCGAGCGCCTCGACTCGGGCGCGTCCGACCATTTCAACAAGCGGCACGAGCTCGCCCGCCAACTCGCCCTCGATCAGCTTCAGATGGGTCGCGTCGGCGAGCGGCTGGCCGAAGGTAGCGTCGACCGGACGCCAGCCCTCGTCGTCGATCCAGACCTCGTTCCACGTGTGGTACAGAAATCCCCCGTGCGCCTCCGAATACACGATCCCGTTCACCACGCGCACGGGCAGGCCGAGCGCGCGGCCGAGCGCCGCCACGAGGTAGGCGTGGCCCTGGCATTCGGCGCGCCGCTCGCGCAGCACGTCGAGCGCGGTGAACGCGTCCACCGCCTGCTTGTCGATGTTGGAGTCGATCCAGGCGAGGATACGACCGAGCTTGTCGCGCGGTGCCGAGGCGTCTGCGCCGATCGAGCGCGCAAGGCTCACGATTTCCCCCGCCAAGCTCGGAGCGGCGAGGCTCGGGCGCAGATAACGCGAGCGCTCGCCGCGGCGCTCGAACGCGAGCGTGCGGTCGATGGTGCAGCGGACGCGAGCGCCGCTGCGCGCGCACGATTGGCCCGCCTCGCTCGGGACCGAGATCTTCTCGGGCACTCCATCGAGCGCG
>JBFGLA010000201.1:0-5290 GCA_041576355.1 Burkholderiales bacterium | reverse complement strand
GCATCCGATGCATTTGTCGTAATCGACGAGGACGATTCCGTCCTCGGCGCGCTTGTAGCTCGCCCCGGTCGGGCAAACCGGCACGCACGGCGGGTCCTCGCAATGCAGGCAGGACTTCGGAAAGTGGACCGTCTGCGTGTTCGGAAAGCGCCCCACCTCGAAAGTCTGCACGCGATTGAAGAAGGTCCCGCTCGGATCGGCGCCGTACGGGTTTTCGTCTCCCATCGGGCCCGCCGCGCCGGACGTGTTCCATTCCTTGCAGCTGGTCACACAGGCGTGGCAGCCGACGCAGACGTTGAGATCGATGACTAGGGCGAGCTGGGTCACGGCGCACCCGAATTAGTGAAAGTTGGAATCACAGTGCTTCCACGACTTTCATCCATGAAAATCTGGTCAAGAGCCGGCTGCGTCATAAGCAATCCGCTCAGGCACCTCTTCAACCATTCCCGGCATCCGCCGCATCGTCTCGAACCGAGGCCAGGTCTCCCGCGGCTCGTCCTCGCCCGCCTTGTAGATGCGCACGCGGACGTCGTACCAGCCGGCCTGCCCAGTGATCGGATCCGAGTTGGACGTCCGAGCGCCGTCGGCGGAGCCGAGCGTATCGCTGATGAGATGATTGAGAAGAAACCCCTTCCGCGCCTCGTTCGCCTGCGGCGCGAGGCTCCAGGCGCCGGGTTGCTTGCCGATCGCGTTCCAGGTCCACACCGTCCCCGGCTCGACCGCTTCGCTCAACTGCGCGATGCAGCGCACTTTTCCCCATTGCGACTCGACCCAGATCCAGTCGCCGTCCTCGATGCCCTGGCTGCGCGCCGCGGCCGGATTGACGAACAAGTGATTGTGGGCGTGGATCTGGCGCAGCCACGGGTTCTGCGAATCCCAGGAGTGATACATCGCCATCGGGCGCTGGGTGATCGCCGCGAGCGGATATTTCACGCCGTCGGTCGCCTGCCGCTCGAGCGGCTCGTAGTAGAAGGGCAGTGGATCGAAATAGGTCTCCACCCGGGCGCGCAGCCGCTCGGGCGGCCGTCGCTGGCCCCACTTGCCCTGCGCGGCAAGACGGAATTTCTGCAGTACTTCGGAATAGACCTGCAGGATGATCGGGTCGCCGAAGCGGCGGATGCGCACGCGCTGCGCCCATTGCATGTAGCCCTTGTTCCAGTTGCGCATGTACTGGTAGGAAGGCGGCAGTCGGTAGTGGAAGACACAGTCGTTCTGCGCGTACATCTCCCACTGGCGCGCGTTGGGCTCGCCGTGCATGAACTTCTCGCCGCCCTTGCCGCGCCAGCCGGAAAGGAAACCGATTCCCGACCCGGGCTCGGTCTCGTAGCGGATCACGAAATCCGGATAGTCGCGAAATTTCCGGCTGCCGTCGGCTTGGGTGAACGCCGGAAGCTTGAGCCGGGTGGCGAGCTCGATCAGCACTTCCTGGAACGGCCTACATTCGCCGCTGGGCGGCACGACCGGAACCCGCACCGAATCGACCGGCCCGTCGAATTCCGAGATCGGCCGGTCGAGCATCGACATCACGTCGTGCCGCTCGAGATACGTCGTGTCGGGCAGGATGAGGTCGGCGTAAGCCGTCATCTCCGACTGGAACGCGTCGCATACGACGAGGAACGGAATCCGGTGCTCGCCCTGCGGGTCCCGTTCGTTCAGCATCTTGCGCACTTCGACCGTGTTCATGGTCGAGTTCCACGCCATGTTGGCCATGAAGATCATCAGCGTGTCGATGGGGTACGGATCGCCCTGCACCGCATTGGCGATGACGTTGTGCATCAGCCCGTGCACCGAGAGCGGATACTCCCAGGAAAATCCCTTGTCGATCCGCACCGGCTCGCCCGCCTCGTCGACGAAGAGATCGTCCGGCGTCTCCGGCCAGCCCAGCGCAAGTCCCGCGAGCGGCGTGTTCGCCTTGACGGCCTCGGGGCCGCGCGGCGGCTTCGCCGCGGGCGGAATCGCGCGCGGGAACGGCGCCTTGTGGCGAAACCCTCCCGGCCGATCGATCGTGCCGAGCAGCGTCATCAGGATCGCGAGCGCGCGGATCGTCTGGAAGCCGTTCGAGTGCGCCGCGAGCCCGCGCATGGCGTGAAACGCGACCGGGTTTCCGGTCACGGACTCATGTTCCTTGCCCCAGCAGTCGGTCCAGGCGATCGGCAGCTCGATCTTCTCGTCGCGCGCCACGATCCCCATCTCGTGCGCGAGGCGCCGGATGGTCGCCGCCGGGATCCCGGTGATGTCCTGCGCCCACTCCGGGGTATACGCCTTGACCCGCTCCTCGAGGAGCTGGAACGCGGGCTTCACCTTGCGGCCGTCGGGCAGCTTGAACTCGCCGAGCAGATAGGGATCGGCGCCCTCGGCATGGGTGAGCACCGCGCGATCGGTATGCCGGTCCCACCACATCTGGTTCGGCGCGTACTCGGGCTTGTCGCCCGCCGCCGAGGGATCGCGCACCATAAGGCCGAAATCGTCCGCCGACTCGTCGAGATTCACGAGATGCCCGGCGTTCGTGTAGCGCACGAGGAAATCGCGGTCGTACAGGCCGAGCGCGATGATCTCGTGCACGATCGCAAGGAGCAGCGCGCCGTCGCTCCCGGGGCGTATCGGCACCCATTCGTCGGCGATCGCCGAGTAGCCGCTGCGTACGGGATTCACCGAGATGAAGCGTCCGCCGCGCCGCTTGAACTTCGAGATCGCGATCTTGAGCGGGTTGGAGTGGTGGTCCTCCGCGGTGCCGATCATGACGAAGAGCCGTGCGCGATCGAGGTCGGGCCCGCCGAATTCCCAGAACGAGCCGCCGATCGTGTAGATCATTCCGGCAGCCATGTTCACCGAGCAGAAGCCGCCGTGCGCGGCGTAGTTCGGCGTGCCGAACTGGCGCGCGAAGAGGCCGGTGAGCGCCTGCATCTGGTCGCGCCCAGTGAAGAGCGCGAACTTCTTAGGGTCGGTCGAGCGAATTCTCGCGAGCCGCTCTTCCAGGATCGAATATGCCTCGTCCCAGGAGATCGGCTCGAAATCCGCCGCGCCGCGCTCGGCGCCCTCGCGCCGCCTGAGAGGCCGCGTCAGGCGCGCGGGCGAGACCTGCTTCATGATCCCCGAGGAGCCCTTGGCGC
The DNA here is from genome assembly GCA_041576355.1 of Burkholderiales bacterium. Lineage (GTDB taxonomy): Bacteria > Pseudomonadota > Gammaproteobacteria > Burkholderiales > SG8-39 > JAOUFA01. The sequence goes on along the minus strand of JBFGLA010000201.1, from coordinate 2,180 downwards.
AGATCACCCCTTTGTTGATCGGGTGCGAGGGATTGCCGTCGATATAGCGGATCACGCCGTCCTGCAGATGCACGCGTATGCCGCAGCGGCACGCGCACATGTAACAGGTAGTGGTCTTGATTTCGCCGGCCGGCTGCGGCGGAGTGGGTGACTGCACGCGGCTCATTCTCCTGCCGCGCGCCGGAAGCATCAAACGAGTAGTTTTAATTTCATCATAAGTTGGGTCCTGAACCCTTACTTATGACCTCGTGAGCAGCATTGCCTTTGCCGTCATCGGTCCTTGCTCAGAACGTCGAAACGGCGTGCGAGCCGGTTGCCATCGCCGTCGACGACCGTCACGGTATGCGCTCCGGGCGAGATATCGAGAGCCTGCTGATGGAACGTGCGGGTGGCTCCGATGTACTGCTCGTCCAGATGCCAATACAGCGTCGCCTCCGGGTCGCGGTGCGCGGCTTCGAATACGGCACGGCCTCTTTCTCCCGCGAGATCGACCGGGATATAGATGCGCGTACCGATGTTCGGGTAGAGGAAGTCGATCGGGCCGCGCGACCCGCCGCCCTCGGCAAGGCAGTCCTTGCGGTAGCGAGGCATGGCGCGGTAATCGGCGTGGTGCCTGCGGTAGAAGAATTCCTGCGCCGGCGGCAGCACGAACCAGGCGCGATGCGTCATGCGCGCCGGCGACTCGCAGCCGCCATGCACCCGGTAGCGCCCGGCTCGATCGAGGTGCACGAGGGAGTGATGCGGGCTCGTCGCGTCGAAGTGGCTGTGGCGCGGCGCCCATTGGCTTACGCTCTCGCACTGTCCGGCCGCAAGATAGCCGTCGGCGCGACAGACCTCGACGACCTTCATCTGCGCGAGCGGCGCCTCGAGCCATTGCGCGGGCTCGAAGCGGTTGAAGATCTCAAAGAGCAGCGGCGCTGCGGCAAGCGATCCGGTGAGGCCCGGCCTGCCCTCGCCGCTCGCGTTCCCTGCCCAGACGCCGACCGTGTAACGGCCGCTCGCGCCGATCGCCCACGCATCACGCAATCCGAAGCTGGTGCCGGTCTTCCACGCAATCCTGCGGCTGGTCGCGAAATTGCGCCAGTGCGCTTCGTCCGCGGGTCGCGCAACCTCGAGCAGCGCCTGCAACGTAAGCCACGCCGCCGCCGGGCTGATCTCCGCGCCCCTCCCGTTCACGTCCTCGCCTTGCGCGCGCGCTGCGATCCGCCGGTACGGCGCGCGCGCGTCGCGCGCATCGCGGCGAGCGAGATCCGCGAGTGTCGCGTAGAGCGCGGTCAGCTCCCACAGCGTCCCCTCGGCTCCGCCCAGGATCAACGTCAGCCCGTACTCCTGCGGCGCGCGCCGCAAGGTCGTCATGCCCATGTCGCGCAGCAGGTCGTAGAAGCGCTCGATGCCGTGGGTTTTCAGCATGCGCACGGCCGGAACGTTGAGCGACTGCGCGAGCGCGACCTGCGCCGGGACCGCGCCGCGGTAGGCGCGGTCGAAATTCTCCGGGATGTAGCCCGAGTACTGGGTCGGGATATCGGCGACGAGCGTCGTCGGCAGCACCTCGCCGGCATCGAGCATCGCGGCGTAGAGAAAGGGCTTGAGCAGGCTGCCCGTGCTGCGCGGACGGCGCACGATATCGACCGCGTAGCCGCGCTCGTTCGCGACCGACCATTGCGCGTTGCCGACGTAGGCGAGCACTTCGAAGCTGCGGTTGTCGATGACCAGCGCCGCCGCATTGTGGATGTCCTGGCGGCGCAGCGTTTCACCGTGCCGCTCGACGATTTCCTGGATCGCCCGCTGCAGGGACGCATCGACCGTCGTGCGCAAGCGGGGCTCGCCTGGATGCTCGGCGCGCAAAGTCTCGAGCAGATGCGGTGCGAGCTGCGGCAGCGCGAGCGGCTCCCCTGGAAGCGGCTCGCGCAGCGCCAGATCCAGGTCGAGCGGGCTTAGGTGCCCCTCGGTGGCGAGGCGCCGCAGCAGCCGGTCGCGCTTTTCCTGCAGCCCGTCCCGGTTGCGGCCTGGGTGGATCAGCGCCGGGCTGTTCGGCAGCACGGCGAGTAGCGCCGCTTCCGCCCACGACAGCCGCTCGGGACCGCGGCCGAAGTAGCGCCACGCCGCCGCCTCCAATCCCACGACGTTGCCGCCGAAAGGGGCGTGCGAGGCATACAGCGCGAGGACCTCATCCTTGCCGT
>JBFGLA010000200.1:0-5322 GCA_041576355.1 Burkholderiales bacterium | reverse complement strand
TCGACGGGGCAACGATCTTGCCGGGATTCATGAGGCCCTTCGGATCGAGCCACGACTTGATCTCGGCGAGCGCTGCGGTCAGTCTCGGGCCGAAGAACGGCTCGATCCACTCGGAGCGAACGAGCCCGTCGCCGTGCTCGCCCGAGTACGCGCCCTTGTACTGCTTCACGAGTGCGCAGGCCTCCTCCGCGATGGCGCGCATCTTCTCGGCGCCGTCGCGGCGCATGTCGAGCACCGGACGAACGTGGAGCGTTCCCACCGAGGCATGCGCGTACCAGGTTCCGCGCGTGCCGTGCTTGTGAAAAACTTGCGTGAGGCGGTCGGTGTACTCGGCGAGGTGCTCGAGCGGCACCGCGCAGTCTTCGATGAACGACACCGGCTTGCCGTCGCCCTTCATCGACATCATGATGTTGAGGCCGGCCTTGCGCACCTCCCAGATGTCTTTCTGCATCTTCGCGTCGGTCACCTCGACCACGCTCCCCGGCAGCCCGAGATCGCCCATCAGCTCGACCAGCCGCTTCAATCGGGCCAGCTGCTCGCCTCTATCCTCGCCCGAGAACTCGACCAGCAGGATCGCGTCGGGCTCGCCGCGGATGAAGCCGTCGACGGTCTTCCTGAAGGCCGGGATGTCGCGCGCCAGCTCGATCATGGTGCGATCGACCAGCTCCACCGCGGAGGGGCCGAGCTTAACGATGTGCTGCGCGGATTCCATCGCGGCGTAGAACTTCGGGAAGTGGGCGACGCCGAGGGTGCGCTGCGGCGGCAGCGGCGAGAGCTTGAGCAGCAGGCGCTCGAAATAGGCGAGCGTGCCCTCTGAGCCGACCAGCAGGTGCGCCGCGTTGGCGTGCGGCGGACCGAGGTGATCGAGGTTGTAGCCGGCGACGCGTCGCAGCACGTTAGGAAAGCGCGCCTCGATCTCGCTCTTCTCGCGCTCGTAGAGGGCACCCAGCCGGGCGACGAAGTCGGAGTACCCGCCCGGGCCCGCCGCGCCCTGCATCGGACCGAAGCGCCAGCGCTCGCCGGCGGCGGTGAGCGCGTCGATCGCGAGCACGTTGTGCACCATGTTGCCGTAGGCGATCGAGCGCGAGCCGCAGGAATTGTTGCCCGCCATGCCGCCGAGCGTCGCCTGCGCCGAGGTGGACACATCGACCGGGTACCACAACCCGTGCTGACGCAGCTGCGCGTTGAGCGTATCGAGCACCAGTCCCGGCTGCACGAGCGCGGTCCTCGCCTCGGGATCGACCTCGAGCAGGGCGTTGAGGTACTTGGAGTTGTCGATGACGAGCGCGGCACCGACGCTCTGGCCGCATTGCGAGGTTCCCGCACCCCGCGGCAAGACGGGTACGCTCTCCTCCGCGGCGATCGCGAGCGCGGCGCGCGCCGCCTCTTCGGTTCGCGGCATGACCACCCCGATCGGCTCGATCTGGTAGATGGAGGCATCGGTCGAGTAGCGGCCGCGGCTCGCGGCATCGAACAGCACCTCGCCCTCGACATCCTTTCTCAGGCGCGCCGCGAGCGCGGAATCGCCGGCCCGCGCGTTGACAAAGCGGATCGGCGCCGCCCGCGCTTCGCTCGCAAGTCCCGGCGCGTTCATGCGGCAGCGCCGAGGCTTGGGGCCTTGAGATTCTCGCCTTGCGCCGCCAAAGCGCCCGTGACCGCGGCCAGCTTGGCGGCCAAGTGATCGCGCAGCAGCGCTTTGAGGCGCACGGCGTCACGCGCCCCCAGCGCGGCGAGAATTTCCTCGTGCTCGCGCACCGCCGCGTCCCAGCGCTCCTTGGAGAGATTCGCCATGTAGCGCGCGCGGCGCACGTTGGCGTTCAGCTGACGGTACGTATTGGCGAGCACCGAGTTGCCGGAGGCCTCGACGATCTTCAGGTGAATCGCCTGGTTGTACTTGAAGTAGCCGGCCAGGTCGCGGCGCGCGTGCATCGCGAGCATCTCGTAATGCAGGGCACGGATCTCGGCAATCGTCTCCGGGGTTGCGTTTGCGCACGCCAGTTCGCCGGCGAGACTTTCGAGAGCACCCATCACGTGCAGCGCCTCGGCCAGGCGTGCGGGATCGATCATCGCTACGATCGCGCCTCGATTCGGCAGCAGTTCGACCAAACCTTCGGTGGCGAGCAGCTTGAGCGCCTCCCGGAGCGGCGTACGAGAAATGCCAAGCTGGGCCGTCAGTACGCGCTCGTTGAGCCGGCTCCCCGGGGCGAGCTGACCTTGCACGATCAGGTCGCGCAACTGGTCGACGACCTCTTCGTGAAGGGGTCGCCGACTGATCCGACCCGTGTTGAGCGTTTCGATGGAACCCATGGCTTGCACAAAGCTAGATTTGCATGCAGAATACAAAAAAACGCGTACTAGCACAAGGCATCGCTTCAATATTGGAGAGTGTCATCGCGCGTTTTGCATGCAAAAAGGAGCCATCATGAGCAGAGCCGCCGGGCGTCATTTCCTCCAGATCCCAGGCCCGACCAATGTTCCGGATCGAGTGCTCCGCGCGATCGACTTCCCCACCATGGACCACCGCGGGCCGGAGTTCGCCGATCTCGGCAAGGGTGTACTCGAGGGCATGAAGCGGGTCTTCAAGACGGTGAAGGGCGAGGTCGTGATCTACCCCGCTTCCGGCACCGGCGCCTGGGAAGCGGCTCTGGTGAACACGCTTTCGCCCGGAGACAAGGTCCTCATGTACGAGACCGGGCATTTCGCCGCGCTGTGGCAGAAGCTCGCAACTCGGCTCGGGCTCGACGCCGAGTACCTCGCGGGCGACTGGCGCCACGGCGCCGACCCCGCCACGATCGAGAAGCGCCTGCGCGCGGACGATAAGAAGACAATCAAGGCAGTCTGCGTGGTGCATAACGAAACCTCGACCGGAGTCACCTCGCGCATCGCCGAGGTGCGCAAGGCGATCGACGCGGCGAAGCACCCCGCGCTCCTCATGGTGGACACCATCTCTTCGCTCGCCTCGATCGACTACCGGCACGACGAATGGGGGGTCGACGTGACGGTCGCGGGATCACAAAAGGGCCTCATGCTCCCGCCCGGCTTGTCTTTCAACTGCATTTCGCAGAAGGCGCTCTCGGCGTCGAAGACGGCCAAGCTGCCGCGCAGCTACTGGGCCTGGGACGAGATGCTCGCGAACGGCAAGAGCGGCTATTTTCCGTACACTCCGGCGACGAACCTCCTCTACGGGCTGCGCGAGGCGCTCAAGATGCTGCTCGACGAGGAAGGACTCGATAACGTGTTCGCTCGCCACCAGCGCCATGCCGAGGCGACCCGGCGCGCGGTACGCGCCTGGGGGCTCGAAGTCCTCGCCCTGGACCCGCGCGAGTACTCGGGCTCGCTGACCGCGATCGTGATGCCCGCCGGGCAGGACGCCGACCGGGCGCGAAAAGTTATACTTGAAGCCTTCGACATGTCGCTCGGCACGGGGCTGGGTAAACTCGCCGGCAAGGTGTTCCGCATCGGCCACCTGGGCGACTTCAACGACCTCACGCTGATGGGCACTCTCGCCGGGGTCGAAATGGGCCTTGAGCTTGCCGGGGTGCCGGTGAAGAAGGGCGGCGTGCAGGCCGCGATGGATTATCTTGTCGCCTGCCGGCAGTCCAGGCAGCGCGCAGCCGCGTAATTTCGCAACCGTAAAGAAGGAGGAGGAGACCATGCAACTACGCAATGTGCTTGCCGCGCTCGCCTGCGCGGCGTTCGCCGCGCCGGTCGCGGCGCAAATGGAACTCAAGTTCGGGCACGTCGCCGAGCCCGGGTCGTTGTTCGATGTGAGCGCGAACGAGTTCGCCAAGCGCGCGAACGAGCGGCTCGGGGGCAAGGCGAAGGTGGTGGTGTTCGGCTCGAGCCAGCTCGGCGGCGACAAGGAGCTGTTGCAGAAGCTCAAGCTAGGCACCGTCGACTTCGCGCTGCCCTCGACGGTCATGTCCTCGGAGGTCGACCTCTTCGGCGTCTTCGAGATGCCGTACCTGGTCAAGGACCGTGACCACATGAAACGCATCGAGAAGGACGTGTTCTGGTCGAAGCTCGCCCCCGAGGTCGAGAAGAAGGGACTGCGGGTCATCGCGGTGTGGGAGAACGGCTACCGCCACATCACCAACTCGAAGCGGGCGATCAACACGCCGGATGACCTGAAGGGCATCAAGCTGCGCACCCCCGAAGGCAAGTGGCGCGTGAAGATGTTCCAGGCCTACGGCGCGAATCCGAGCCCGATGAAGTTCTCCGAGGTATTCACGGCGCTGCAGACCGGCGTCATGGATGGCCAGGAGAACCCCTTCACCCAGATCTACAGCGCCAAGTTCCAGGAAGTGCAGAAGTACCTGTCGCTCACCGGGCACGTCTATACGCCCGCGTACGTGACCGTCGGCGCGAAGCGCTGGGACAGCTTGCCTGCCGACGTTCGCGGCACGCTCGAAGCGATCGCCAAGGAAACGCAGGCCTACGTCTACCAGACCGCGGCCAAGGCCGAGGACGATCTGCTCGCCAAGCTCAAGGCCGCCGGCATGCAGGTGAACTCGCCCAACAAGGACGCGTTCATCGCCGCCTCCAAGCCGGTCTACGAGGAGTTTTCGAACGAGGTTAAGGGCGCCAAGGAAGTGATCGACCGCGCCATCGCGCTCGGAAAGTAACTCCCTGCAACCAGGGCCGCCACCGGCGGCCCTTTTTTTGCCTTCGCCCAGATGAAACCCGCCACCTATGCGCGCCTGCGCAACGGCTTCGAGCGCCTGCTCGAAGCCATCGTGTTCGTGCTCATGATCGCGCTCGCCGCGGTCGTCACCATCGCCGTCATCTACCGCAAGCTCGGTGCCTCGCTCGTCTGGTACGACGAAATCGCCTCGGTGCTCCTTGCCTGGATCACCTATTACGGCGCCGCGCTCGCCGCGCTCAAGGGAGCGCACATCGGCGTCTCGGCGCTGGTCGACGTGATGCCGCCGAAGCTGCGGCTCGCGGTGACGCTGTTCTCGGAGATCTGCGTGATCGGCTTTTTCACGCTGCTCGCCTGGGTCGGCTACTCGGTGCTGGAGGTGCTCGCCACCGACACGCTGGTCAGCCTGCCCGAGGTGTCGGTGATGTACACCCAGTCGGTGATCCCGATCGGCGCGACGCTGTTCGTCATCGCCGAGCTGCTGCGCCTGCCGCAGGCGCTGCGCGATGCCATGCCGCGCGCCGAAGTGAACCCCTGACATGGCGATCCTGCTGCTCTTTCTGGGCGTGCTCGTCCTGGTGCTTCTGAACGTGCCGATCGCGGTGGCGCTCGGCATCGCTGCGGTGAGCGCGATGCTCGCCACCCAGGGCACCGGGATCCTGCCGAATCTCGCGATCGTG
>JBFGLA010000199.1:0-5363 GCA_041576355.1 Burkholderiales bacterium | reverse complement strand
CGGCTGCGCGCGATGGCGCGCGGCGCGCAACGCGCGATGGGAGACCTTGCGCACGTGCTCGAAGAAACGATCGAATGCCACAAGGTGGTGAAGATCTTCGGCGGCCAGGAGTACGAATCGCGCCGCTTCGCCGGCGTGGCTCAGGCGTTGCGCGGCTTCAACATGCGCCAGACCGTGGCCGCCGGCCTGACGACCCCGACCACTCACCTGCTCGCATCGGTCGCACTCGCGATCATCATCTACGTCGCGCTCGAGGAATCGCTCGCGCAGCGCGCGACCGTAGGCGAATTCGTGTCGTTCATCACCGCGATGCTGATGCTGCTCGCGCCGCTCAAGCGCCTGACCGAGGTGAGCGCACCGCTGCAGCGCGGGCTTGCTGCGGCCGAGAGCGTGTTCGGCCTGATCGATACGCCGCAGGAGGAGGATCACGGCACGATCGTGCTCGGGCGGGCGCGAGGGGAGATCCAATACGAGGGCGTGGGCTTCACTTACCCGACCCGCACCGAGGCCGCGCTCGAGGCGATCGATCTCGCCATCCGGCCCGGTGAAACCGTGGCGCTGGTCGGCGGCTCGGGAGGGGGCAAGACGACCCTGGTGGGGCTTTTGCCGCGCTTCTACGCGCCGAGCGAGGGACGCATTCTGCTCGACGGGCACGATATCCAGGAGGTCACGCTCGAGAGCCTCAGGGCGAACATCGCGCTCGTCAGCCAGGAGGTCGTGCTTTTCAACGATTCGATCTATGCCAATATCGCCTACGGCAGGATGGGTGGCGTCGACGAGAAGTCGGTGATCGCCGCCGCCGAGGCGGCGCACGCGATGTCGTTCATCCGCGAGACGCCCGATGGCCTGAACACGTTCATCGGCGAGAAGGGACTGCGGCTCTCGGGCGGCCAGCGCCAGCGCCTGGCGATCGCGCGCGCGCTTCTCAAGGACGCGCCGGTGCTGATCCTGGACGAGGCGACTTCCGCGCTCGACTCGGAATCCGAGCGCCATGTCCAGGCGGCGCTGGAGACGCTGATGCGCGGGCGCACGACCATCGTCATCGCCCACCGCCTGTCGACGATCGAGCGCGCGGACCGGATCGTCGTGCTCGAGCGCGGCCGCATGGTGGAAGTCGGAACTCACGCGCAGCTGCTCGCGAAGGACGGCGTTTACGCCCGGCTCTACCGCATTCAGTATGCGACCGAGCGCGCCGCGGCATGAGGCCGCTCACGATCGTGCATACCGAGTCCTCGCTCGGCTGGGGCGGGCAGGAGATCCGGATCCTCTCCGAGTCGCAAGGACTGATCCGCCGCGGCCATGACGTACGGCTCCTGTGTCCGGGCGAGGCGCGGATCTTTTCCGAGGCGCCGAAGTGGGCCGTGCCGGCGGCCGCGCTCCCGATCGCGAAGAAGCGCCTCGCCGGGCTCCGCACGCTTGCCGACTGGCTGCGCGAAAACCGCTGCGACGTGCTGAACACGCACAGCTCGACCGACTCGTGGCTCGCGGCGATCGCGCTCGCGACGCTCGGCTGGCCCCGCCCGATCGTGCGCACGCGCCACATCTCCGCGCCGATACCGCGCAATCCCGCGACGCGATGGCTGTACGAGCGTGCGGCGCGGCGCATCGTCACGACCGGCGAAGCGCTGAAGCGCCAGCTCGTCGAAGTGAACGGTTTCAGCGCGGACCGGATCGAGTCGGTGCCGACCGGGGTCGATACCGAGCGCTTCCGTCCCGGAGACCGGTTTGCGGCCCGGCGCCGCCTCGATCTTCCCCTCGATGCGGCGCTCCTCGGAATCGTCGCCACGCTGCGCAGCTGGAAGGGCCACCGCTTTCTTGTCGACGCCCTTGCGCGATTGCCGCAGAACGTGACGCTGGTCATCGTCGGCGATGGTCCGCAGCGCGAGGCGCTGGAGAAGCAGGTCGAAGACAAGGGCCTGCGCGCGCGCGTACATTTCGCGGGCAACCAGGCTGACGTCGTTCCCTGGCTCCAGGCGCTCGACGTCTTCGCGCTTCCCTCCTACGCCAACGAGGGCGTGCCGCAGGCGCTCTTGCAGGCGATGCTCGTCGGCCTGCCGTGCGTGACCACGACCGCGGGCAGCATCTCCGAGCTGGCCGAAAACGAGGCCACCGCGCTCGTGGTGCCGCTTCAGGACACGCACGCGCTCGCTGCGGCGCTCGAGCGCCTGCTTGCAGACGAGGCGCTGCGCGCACGGCTCGGCAAGGCGGCGCGCAAGCACTGCGCCGAGCGCTTCTCGCTTGAGCGGATGCTCGATCGGATGGAGGCGGTGTACCGGAGCGTCGCGACGAATGCCTAGCCGGTTCGTCCCGCGCCTGCGCACGCTTGCGCGCGCGGCGCCCGGACTCGTCTTTCGCGCCCGCTCGCGCGCGCGCCCCGAAGCGCCACGCCGCATCCTCGTCGCCCACCACTTGCTCGCCGGCGACACGCTTATGCTCACGCCGTTGCTCGCGAAATTGCGCGAACAGTATCCGCAGGCAGACATCGCGATGACCGTGCGCAAGGGGCTCGCCGGGCTCTATGCGAGGAGGCCTTACGGCGTGCGCGCGCTTGTCTACGATCCGCAGGACGGGGCGACGCTCGATCGGCTCTTTGCCGATCGGGGCTACGACCTCGCGCTCGTTCCGGGGGACAACCGCTACAGCTGGCTTGCCGCTGCGCTAGGCGCGACTTGGACTGTCGCGTACGCGGGCGACCGTCCGGCCTACAAGAGCTGGCCGGTGGACGAGTTCGTGCATTACGCTGGGACCCCGACCGCGTGGAGCGACATGGTGACCGAAATGGTTCCAGGTCCGGCGCCGCGCCCGTATCGATCCGGCGACTGGCCGGCGCCGGATTGCGCGCCCTTCGAGCGGTCCGGGCGAGCTTACGCCGTCCTGCACGTCGAGGCGAGCACGCCGCTCAAGCACTGGGAGGACGAAAAATGGATGGCGCTCGCCGAGGCGCTCTCTGCGCGCGGGCTGGAGGTTGTGTGGAGCGCGGGTCCGGCAGGCGCCGACACCATTCGGCGCATCGATCCGGCGGAGCGCTTTCTCGCCCTGGGTCACCGCCTCGATTTTCCGCAGCTCTGGCACCTGGTCGCCGGCGCTCAGCTGCTCGTTTGCCCCGACACGAGCGTCGCGCATCTCGGTAAGCTCGCGTTCACGCCGACCGTCACGCTCTATGGTCCGAGTTCCGCGCGACTGTTCGGCAAGGGAGAGTTTTGGCGCGATGCGCCGTTTTTCGAGGCGACCGTTTCCGACTTTCCATGCCGCGATCAGAGGCTGCTCTTCAAGCGCGAGATCGCGTGGGTGCGCCGCTGTACCCGTACCCTTGCCGAATGCTCCCGGCCCCGTTGCATGGAGGGCATCTCCGTGGAGCAAGTCCTCCGACTCCTGGCATAAATTGCGCCATACTTCTCGCTTGCTCTTACGGACCAGCGGCTGAAAACGCATGCTCCTTGTCACCGGCGGCGCCGGCTTCATCGGTTCGAACTTCGTGCTCTCGACGATTGCGGCGAGCGGCGAAGCGATCGTCAATCTGGACAAGCTCACCTACGCCGGAAATCTCGCGAACCTCGGCTCGCTCGAGCGCGACGCGCGCCACGTTTTCGTCCGCGGCGACATCTGCGACCGTGCTCTCGTCGCGCGGCTGCTCGCAACGCACCGCCCGCGGGCGATCGTGCATTTCGCCGCCGAAAGCCATGTCGATCGCTCGATACACGGGCCCGCTGAGTTTGTGCAGACAAACGTTGTGGGGACATTCAGTCTGCTGGAAGAGGTCCGTGCCTATTGGGTGGGACTCGCCGGAAACGAGCGGCAGGGATTCCGCTTCCTTCATGTCTCGACCGACGAAGTCTACGGCTCGCTCGCGCCGGAGGATCAGGCGTTCACGGAAACGACGCCCTACGCGCCGAACAGTCCCTATGCCGCCTCGAAGGCGGCATCCGACCATCTCGTGCGATCCTATTTCCACACCTACGGACTGCCGACGCTCACGACCAACTGTTCCAACAACTACGGCCCCTATCAGTTCCCGGAGAAGCTGATTCCGCTCGTGATTCACAACGCGCTTGCTGGGAAGCCGCTGCCCGTCTACGGCGATGGCCAGAACGTGCGCGACTGGCTCTACGTCGGGGATCATTGCGAGGCGATCCGGGTCGTTCTGGAGAGGGGGCGCGTCGGAGAGACGTATAACATCGGCGGAGCGAGCGAGCAGAAGAACCTCGACGTGGTGAAGGCGCTCTGCGAGCTGCTTGATCGCGCGGCGCCTCGGCCCGGCGGCAGCTACGCGCAGCTCATCACCTTCGTTAAGGATCGGCCGGGGCACGACCGCCGCTATGCCATGGACATCGCCAAGATCCGGCGAGAGTTGGGTTGGCGCCCCCGGGAGAGCTTCACTGGTGGACTCGAGAAGACCGTGCGTTGGTATCTCGACAACCGCAAATGGGTCGCCGACGTGACGAGCGGCGCCTACCGTAACTGGGTCGAAGCGAATTACGCGGTGCGAGGCGCGGTATGAAAGGAATTATCCTTGCCGGCGGCTCAGGCACCCGGCTCTACCCGGTGACGCAGGTGGTCTCCAAGCAGCTCTTGCCGGTCTACGACAAGCCGATGGTGTACTACCCGCTCACGACGCTCATGCTCGCGGGTATCCGGGACATCCTGGTGATCTCGACGCCCCAGGACACGCCGCGCTTTCGCGACTTGCTCGGCGACGGCGCGCGTTGGGGTATCCGTCTCTCTTACGCGGTGCAGCCCTCGCCTGACGGGCTTGCGCAAGCGTTCATCATCGGCCGCGACTTCATCGGCCAGGACCGCGTCGCGCTCGTGCTCGGGGACAACCTTTTTCACGGCCACGACCTCTCCACGCTGCTGCAGCGTGCGGCCGCGCGCGAGCGCGGGGCGACCGTGTTCGCCTACCCGGTGAATGATCCCGAGCGCTACGGCGTGGTCGAATTCGACGAGGCGGGTCGGGCGTTCAGCATCGAGGAGAAGCCCAGCCGGCCGAAGTCCCGCTACGCGGTCGTGGGGCTTTATTTCTACGACCATCGCGTCGTCGACATCGCCGCGGGACTCAAGCCCTCGGCGCGGGGCGAGTTGGAGATCACCGACGTCAACCGGCAGTATCTCGCCTGGGGCGAGCTTGACGTGCTGCCGATGGGGCGAGGCTATGCTTGGCTCGATACCGGAACGCACGAATCGCTGCTCGAGGCCTCGCACTTCATCGAGACCATTGAACGCAGGCAGGGGCTCAAGATCGCCTGTCCCGAAGAAATCGCCTATCGCATGGGCTACATTAGCGCGGCCGAATTGCGCGCGCTTGCCGAGCCGCTGGCGAAGAACGGCTATGGCCAGTATCTGCTTCGCGTGCTGAGCGAAAGGGT
>JBFGLA010000198.1:0-5378 GCA_041576355.1 Burkholderiales bacterium | reverse complement strand
TGTCTTGTGGGATGCGCGTGGCTCGCTGGCATGAGCGCCGCTGCGTTTGCAGGTGAGCTTTTTCCTTACAACCCGCCGGCTGCGAATGCACCGCGGCAGATCGAGCAGCGTCCCCCGCCGCGCGCGAGCGCGCTCTCAGCCGACGAGCTGCGCAGGATCGACCAGCTCGCTGCCGAGGTCCGCAAGCTGCCGTCCGCGCAGAGGAATAGCGTGCGCGCCGATGTGCAGGAGGAGCTGGACAACGCGGTATCGCGCTACGATCTGCGGCAGGTTCGCTATTACAACGAGTTGCTGCGACGGATCGACAGAAACCGGTGAGGCGCGCGGCGCGCGTGAGTCGGCGGAATGAAGGGGGATTACGGATGAGGGTCTTTGCTGTCACTCTGGCTCTGGTGATTTGTGGGCCGCTCGCGGGGACTTCCCTCGCGCTCGCGCAAACCGGGGATTCGCCTGCCTCTGTGCTCGAGAGGATCAAGGCGAGCGCACCGCCGCCGCAGGGCGAGGCCCACGTCGCTCAGAACGACGCGAATTACGGGGCGTTCAGGATCGAGGAGGAGATCAGCCGCCGTACACTGATCCTCGCACTGATCGCGGCGGCGATCGTCTCGCTGGTCATCGTGCTGTGGTTTCTGAAGATGGTCGGGACGCGCGATGCCTCGACGATGGTGAGCGCAAGCGGCCTCGTGCTGGTGGTGTATGCGACCGTCCTGGTCGTCATGATCGCCAAGGCCGAGCAGCAGCTTACGGCCGCGATCGGCATTCTCGGCGCAATCGCCGGTTACCTGTTCGGCACCGCGACGAAGGCCGGCTCCGGCGCGGGCGCCGAGTCTCCTCCGAAGAGCGGCGCGACGCCACCCTAGGCCCATGGGCGCCCGGGGTCACAGAAAATGGCTTGCTTTGTAATTAACCAATAGGTAAAATACAAACGATGGATCACCTGTCGGCCACTTTCGCCGCGCTCTCCGACCCCACCCGGCGCGCGATCCTCGCGCGCCTGGCGAAGGGCGAGACCACGGTCGGCGAACTGGCGAAGCCGTTCGATATCTCCGCGCCCGCCATCTCGCGCCACCTCAAGGTGCTCGAGCGCGCGCAGCTGATCGAGCGCCAGGTCGATGCGCAGTGGCGCTTGTGCCGCCTCAGGGGCCGGCCGCTGCGCGAGGCCTCGGAGTGGCTCGAGCGCTACCGGCGCTTCTGGGAAGAGAGCCTCGACCGCCTGGTCGAGTACGTGGAAGGTACCCAACAATCCAAGAGGAGGAGACGATGAACCGCAGCGCGACTTTCGAGCTGACCCTGTCCCGCTTCATCCGCGCGCCGCGCGAGAAGGTGTTCGACGCCTTCGTCACGGAGAAGGGCGTGAAGTCCTGGATGTGTCCGCGCGGCATGGGCATTCCCGAGGCGAGCGTCGATGCGCGCGTCGGCGGCAAGTTCCGCCTCACGATGCGCGCCCGCGACGGCGAAAGCTTCACCGCCGGCGGCGTGTACCGCGAGGTCGAGCGGCCCAAGCGTCTGACTTACACCTGGGCCTGGGAGGGCAAGGGCATGCCGAACATGGAGACGCTGATCAGCGTCTCGTTCGCCGAGCGCGACGGCGGCACCGAAGTCACGATGACGCACTCCGGATTCCCCGACGAAGCGCTGTGCGACTCGCACCGCCAGGGCTGGAGCTCGAGCCTCAACAAGCTGGTCGATACCCTCGATCCCCGCGGCAGCGCCGCCACGGTCACGCTGGTCGGTGCGCCGCCGAGCACCTACACGTGGACTGCGCGCATCGGCCTCGCCGAGAAGGGGGTGCGGTACACGATTCAGGAGGCCGCTCCGCACACGCCCGAGATCCTCGCCGTGCATCCGTTCGGGCGCGTGCCGGCGCTGCGCGACGGCGACACCGAGCTATTCGAAACGAGCGCCATCCTGCGCTATGTCGACGAGTCCTTCGACGGCCCCCCGCTCCTGCCGCAGAACATCCGCGACCGCGCGCGCGCCGAGCAGTGGGTGAGCGCGATCAACGCGTATCTGTACGACCTCATGATCCGACGCTACGTGCTGCAATACATCTTCCCCAAGGGCCCGGACGGCAAGCCCGACCGCGCGACGATCGACGCCGCGCTGAAGGAGATGAGTGAGCGCCTGACGATTCTGGAACAGGCCTACGGCAAGCGCGCGTTTCTCGCCGGCGCCAACCCGACGCTGCCGGACTTCCTGCTCGCGCCGATCCTCACCTACGTCGAGAAGATGGCCGAGGGCAAGTCGCTTCTCGAGCCTTTCCCGAAGGTGCGCGCGGCGTTGAAAGCGATCCAGGAGCGGCCGAGCTTCCGCGAGTCGGCGCCGGCGCAGAAAGGCTGAGGAGGGGCTCATGAGCAAGAACGCATCGCGCGCTTCGGCGCACAAGGTCGTTTCCCGGGAAGAGTGGCTCGCTGCTCGCCGCGAGCACCTCGCCAAGGAGAAGGAGTTCACCCGGCTGCGCGACCAGTTGAGCGCCGAGCGGCGCCAGCTGCCTTGGGTCGAAGTCGACAAGAAGTACGTCTTCGACGGCCCGAACGGCAAGGAGACGCTCGCCGGACTGTTCCAAGGCAAGAGCCAGCTCATCGTCTATCACTTCATGTTCGGCCCGGACTGGGAGGAAGGGTGCCCGAGCTGCTCGTTCTGGGCCGACAACTTCAACGGCATCGACGTCCATCTCAAGCACCGCGACATCAGCCTGGTTGCGGTCTCGCGTGCGCCGCTCGAGAAGCTCGAGGTCTACCGCAAGCGCATGGGATGGAGCTTCAAGTGGGTGTCTTCGTTCGGCAACGACTTCAACCGCGACTACCACGTGTCGTTCACGCCCGAGGAGATGCAGAAAGGCGAGATGTTCTACAACTTCGGCATGACCAAGTACCCGAGCGGCGAAGCGCACGGCGTCAGCGCGTTCTACCGCGACGCCGAAGGCGGGGTGTTCCACACCTACTCGTCCTATGCGCGCGGCCTCGACATGCTGAACGGCGCCTATCACTACATGGACATCGCGCCCAAAGGGCGCGACGAGGAAGGCCTGCCCTACACGATGGCGTGGCTACGCCGCCGCGACCGGTACGACGACTGACGCGCACGCGGACGCCCCGGGCGCACGATCATGAAACGCGGGCTGCGGCCCGCGTTTTGCATTGGAGAAACCGGCGTGCCGCGCTAGACCGAGCCCACGATCGGCGATAGCATTCCCGGGCCGGAAAGAGGCGAATAACCACTAAAAGGAGGCAGTCAATGAGGAGATCCAGTGTGGCGCGGGCGGTGCTCGGCACCTGCTTCGCGGGCTTCGTGGCGCAGGCCGCGCTCGCTCAGAACGTGAAGGTCACTCCGCTCGGCAGCCACGACGGCGAGTTCTGCCGCGTCGACCGGGCGATGATATTCGAAGACCCGGACGGCACGCGGGTCCTGTACGACGCCGGGCGCACGGTGCGCGGCGGGGACGACCCGCGGCTCGGGCGCATCGACGCGGTGCTGCTCAGCCACGTGCACGGCGATCACTTGGGGGACATTCATCAGAGCGGGGCGAACGCCGGCACTTGCGCGGCGCCTGACGGCTCGGTCAAGGCGACGCCGAATTCGAACACGGTGAACATCGCGGTCGCGAAGAAGGCGAAGCTCGTCGTCGGCGCCGAGCTGGCGAGCTTTTTCGCGCAGAAGATGAAGACCGCGGGCGGCGATCCGAAGCAGGTGCAGCTCGTTCGGTTCGGCGCGTCGGCCAAGGTGGGCGGCGTCACGATCGCGACCGTGCCTGCAGTGCACAGCAACGGCCTGCACCCGGATTTCGTCGACAGCAAGGAGCACGCCGATGCGCTGAGGGCGAGCGGGCTCACGGCGTATGTCGGTCCTCCCGGAGGCTACGTGGTGAGGTTCAGCAACGGCCTCGTCGTGTATCTCTCGGGCGACACCGGGATCACCGCCGAGCAGGATCTCGTCGTGCGCCAGTACTACGCCGCGAAGCTCGCGGTGATCAATATCGGCGATGTCTTCACGACCGGGCCGACCGAGGCGGCGCACGTCATCAACGCGATGGTGAAGCCCGCATCGGTGATTCCCTCGCATGCCAACGAAGAGGCGACCAAAGGCGGCAAGGTGCTGCCGGGGACGCGCACGTCGACCTTCCTCGACGCGGTCAAGGTCCCGGCCCATGTGCCGTTGAGCGGCAAGACGATGGAGTTCGACGCCGGGGGCCGCTGCGTGAAGGGCTGCTGATCGTCGTTGCCGCCCGTGGCGCCCGGACTCGGGATGCGCATCATCGCACCCGTGCAGCACGGCGACGCTTCCCGGGCGGGAGCGTCGCCCGCGCGGCGTGCGGCCATCCCGCCGCGCTACCTGATGGGCCTGCGTTTCGCGCTGGTGAACGTCGTCTCGGCGGCGCTGTGCATCGCCGCCTGGCTCGAGGGTTGGCTCGACGGCGCGTTTACCGGCTACAGCCTGTGGCTGTGCCTGCTCATCATGGCCGTTTTCGTCTACGGCCTCGTCCTCTGCGGCCTGCGGTTGTGGCAGGTCGGGAGCGAGATCGACGACGTGCACGCCGACCAGCTCCGCGCCTCGTCGCGCGCGTCGTGGTACCTGGCGAGAATCCGCGGCGCGCCGGCGGACACGCGATCGACCGCCGCGGGGCTGCTCCGTCTGCGCCTGAGCCAGAGCCTTGCAAGCGTCCGCTACATTGCCGGCATGCTCGTGCTGCTCGGCCTGGTTGGCACGGTGATCGGGTTCATCGTCGCGCTCTCCGGGATCGATCCGCAGAAGGTCCCGTCCGTCGACAACGTCGCGCCCATGGTCGCGCGCCTCATCAACGGCATGTCGATCGCCCTGTACACGACGCTGATCGGATCGGTCCTGCACGTCTGGCTCATGGTCACGCAGCGCATCCTCGCGGGAGGGTCGCTCGCGCTGTACCAGGCGATCGTCGAGCTCGGGGAGCGGCATGCTGGAGCTTGAGGAGTTCGAGGACGAACCCGCGGGCACGGTCTTTCGCGACGTGCTGATGCTGACCCTAATCGGATTCGTCGCCATCGTCATCATGCTGCTGCCGCATCTGAGCCAGAAGCGCGACGAAGCGAAGGACATGCATGCGCCCGGCAACGTCTTGGTCGAGATCCACTGGCCGGACGACCTGCCGGTGGACGTGGACCTCTGGGTCCAGGCGCCGGGGGACGTCCCGGTAGGATTTTGGAACCAGGGCAGCCGGTTCTTCAACTTGCTGCGCGACGATCTCGGCATCGAGGGCGACGCGAGCGCGCGCAACTACGAGGTCTCCTACAGCCGCGGCATACCCGCGGGCGAATACACGGTCAACGTGCACATGTACGGTCCCGTGCCCCAGGGCGTGCGCGTACCGGTGACGGTGGTGGCGAGCGTCAAGCCGCAATACG
>JBFGLA010000197.1:0-5381 GCA_041576355.1 Burkholderiales bacterium | reverse complement strand
CACCTCGATGATGGCCACGTCGGCGTCGCCCGCGCCCTTCTTGATGAAGTGCTTGATCTCGTCGGTGATGTGCGGGATCACCTGCACCGTGCCCCCGAGGTAGTCGCCGCGGCGCTCCTTCTTGATCACCGACTCGTAGATCTGGCCGGTGGTGAAGTTGTTCGTGCGGCGCATCTTCGAGCTCTGGAAGCGCTCGTAGTAGCCCAGATCGAGATCGGTCTCGGCGCCGTCCTCGGTGACGAACACCTCCCCGTGCTGAAACGGGCTCATCGTGCCCGGATCGACGTTGATGTACGGGTCCAGCTTGATGTTGGTGACGCGGATGCCGCGCGATTCGAGGATCGCGGCCAGAGACGCTGCGGCGATGCCCTTCCCGAGGGAGGAGACTACACCACCGGTTACGAAGACATACTTGATCATCACCCAACGGCGTGTAGGGATGGGGAAGTCTACATGCATTCGACCGCAGCGACAACAGAATCCGCGCGCGACCTCGAGATCAGAGACGATGCGCCGGCGCGAGGATCGCGCGCAGCCGATCGAGCGACGCGATGAGGCGCGCCGGCGCGTGGCGCGAAAGCTCGGCGCCGTCGGCAGCGCCGCTCAAAACGCCGACCGGGCGGGCCCCGGCGGCGCGGCTCGCCTGCATGTCGATCGGCGTGTCGCCGACATAGACCGCGTCGGCCGGCGCGACGCCCATGCGATCGAGGCATTTGAGGATGCCTTCGGGGTTGGGCTTCTTGCGCGCGACATCCTCGCCGAGCACTATCGCGTCGAAGCGCCGGTCGAGCCCCTCGGCGCGCAGCAGCGCCATCACTTCCGGGCGCGCGCCGCTCACGATCCCGAGCGCGATGCCGAGCGACCGAAGCTCGTCCAGCAGCCGCTCAAC
Organism: Burkholderiales bacterium; assembly: GCA_041576355.1. GTDB lineage: Bacteria > Pseudomonadota > Gammaproteobacteria > Burkholderiales > SG8-39 > JAOUFA01. The sequence continues at coordinate 4,492 of JBFGLA010000197.1, read as the reverse complement.
ACCCGGAAACACGCGCGCGTGGCGCTCGAGCGCAGCCGGCCAGTGCTTTGCCGCTTCCGCCGAGAGCAGGCGCTTCAGGTCCTTGCGATCCGGCCGCTCCCGAGGCACCACGTCCTCCCAGAAGCTCGCGCCGCTCGAAAGCGCGCGGCGCACGTGCGCTTCGGTGACGGTAAGCCCGTGCGACTTCGCCGCCTGATGCGCAATGGCGAAATAAGCGCCGATCGAATCGACTAGCGTCCCGTCGAGATCGAACAGCACCGCCTTTGCTGCGATCGGCTGTGCGGGCTCGACGCGGACGGAATCGCCTTCAGCGAGCGCGAGATGATCGCGCAAGTGCAGCGCGGCGATCAGCTCGATCTTGTCCTCGGGATAGCCGGTGATCTCCGGCAGCACGATCGCCGCGGGCACGCCCGCGACCGACACCGGCACGCAGCACGCGCGGCAAAACGACGCGTCCGGCGGCCCGATCACCGGGCTCGCTCTGGCGCGCAGCGCGCGCCAGGCTTCTCTGTCGGCCGCGCTCGCCGGCCGCAGGTTGAGCGTGCCCGGGTACGGGTCGATCCCTGCGATCCCGAGCGTCTGGTTTCGTACCCAGTCCAGCCGCGTGAACGCGGCGGCTTCGCCGAGGCCGAGCGTGACGTGAGCTTGGATGGAGTTCAGATCATGCCTTTAGCAATAAGCCAGGCGGCTGAAAAGACCGCGGTCTGACCTCGGTTACATGCCTATTTCCGCCCCTGCAACCGCTCGGCCACCTCCTCGTAGATCGTGCTGCGCGGCCCCACGGCGACAATCCTGACAGTGCGGCGCCCGCGCTCGATCGCATAGACGATGCGAAATCGCCGCACCTTGAATTTCCGGTATGCAGCCAGCTCGCGCTGCAACGGCTCACCGCGCTCCGGATCGCCGGCGATCGCGCGTATCGCCTGCTTGACCCCGCGCTTGACGCTCGGCGGAAGATGTCGGATCGTGTCGGCGGCGGCAGGCGAAATGACGAGCTTCAGCACGCCCGCCCGCGCGCGCGCTTCGGTGCAGGCCGAAGAGGCTCGCCGAACACGTCCTCGAAAGAAAGCCCTTTGCCGCCTTTCACGAAGTAGCGTTCGCTCTCCCGGATTTGATCCATCAGCCGCCGATCGCTCAGCACCTCCAGGGTTTCCTTGAGACGCTCGTATTCTTCGTAGCTCACCAGCACCGCGGCAGGCTTGCCGTTGCGCGTGACGACTATCTCCTCTTCGCGTTCGGCGACGCCGGTCACCAGCTCCGGCAGGCGCGCCTTGACTTCCGAGATGGGCAGGGTCTTGGACATGATGTGAGGGTCTCCGGGCTGAGCCAAGTAGACCAGAATTCTGGTCCAATCGGAGTCTAGGGCCGCTCGCCTTCGTGGTCAATGCCTCGAAGGGGTTGAAACTCCATGCCCCGGCCGCTCTTCACCGAATCCCGCCGTCCCGCCGGCGCCTTCACCAGAGCGCGAACAACAAGAGAAAGCTTCTTCAGTAATCTTAAGACAGATCCTAGAATGCATGCCTCGCTTGGGTTCTTGGGGACACGGATGCGGCGCACGCTCGTCGTAATTGGCATTGTGCTGGTCGCTGCCGTAATTCTGGCTGCGCAGGGGCCCTTGAATCTGTGGCTGCAGCAAGCCCTGTTGCAGGCCTCCGGTGCGATCGAGCGCGCATGGCCACGCGCCGGTACGCTATCCGAGCCGCCGCCCGAACTCGAGATTGCCCCGCAACCGCTCTGGACGTTCCCCCCAAACGTGATACCCCCAAACTGGCGGCCGCTCATCGATCCAGCAGGGCGCGTTTTCGTGGCAACCTGGACCGACCTTGTCGTGATCGACTCGCGCGGCGAGGAGCTCCGGCGCACCCGGATCCTCGATGCCGAGGGCAATGCCTTCGCCGGCGCGGCGCGGCATCTCGTTGACGGTCGAGTGGTCCTGCCCGTGCACGGCGGGTTTGTCGTTTTTGCGCCGGATGGGAGCCGCACTTCGACAATACCGCTCACGTCCGCGTCTGAGCGCCCGCGTGCGCCGGTCGAGGCGGCCGACGGCAGTCTCGTGACGGTGATCGTCGAGTCGAACGCGACCGGCTCCCGGCAGCTGCTGCTCGCGCTGGATCCGGCGCATGGAGCCGAGCGCTGGCGCTTCGATGCGGAGCAAAACCGCATCGACTGGATCATGCCTGCCGACAATGACCGGCTGTACGTTTCCATCTCAGGCACGCGCTGGGAATTCGATCGCAAGGGACATCGCACCGCCGCGCTGGGCGCGTATCGCGTGGTGGACAGGCCGCTGCTGATCGCCGGGACGGGTGAGCTGCTGCATCTGCCGTCGATCGATTGGCCGGTTCCGCCCACGCTCGCGCAGTCCGGCGTGACCCGTGGCGCGGCGCCCTGCAAGCCGATGCATGTCACCTTGGACCGCGATGGAAGGACCGCGTATCACGCGTGCGACAGGACGAGCTACGCAACGATTCACGCGGTGTCCGTCGATGGCACGGAGCGCTGGTCGCGCGACGTGAAATGGATTGCGCCCTATCCGCTGACGCCGGCGCCAGACGGGGGTATCTACGCCGTCGTCGATTATGGGCTACAGGCGTTCGCTGCTGACGGCACGTCCCGTTTTCGCATGTCGCTATCGAAGAAAGTCAGCCATCCCGGTACGCCGACTCGGGTCATGCCGGTGCAGATCACGACGCCGCCGAGGATCGCGCCCGACGGCACGATCTTCGTTGGCACGGACAGCGGCGTGTACGCCATTACGCCGGACGGACAAATCCGCTGGCGATATGGATCCGCCGAGCGCGAGGGGTCACCGCCGTACGTCACCCACCTGGATTTTCTGGATGGCGCGCTCCTTGTTCGAATGGCGGGTCTCATTGCTTTGCCCGTGCCCTCGGCTCGCCTCCAGCCCGCGATGGGAGAGGAATACTATGCTGTCCGCGACTGACCCATCTTCCACACTCAATCGCTGGCCGCTCGTTGCCGTGCTCGCGGCCTTGCTGGCGATCCTGAGCATCGGCGCGCTCGTCACGGTCGATCCGCGCGGCCTGGCTCAGGTGGGCCCAGCGCTCATCGCGCAAATTTGGGTCATAACCCCCTACGCGATCGTTATCGTGCTCGGACTCGCGCGCCAGCCCGTCGCCGCAGGCTGGGTCTCGGTCGTGCTCGGCGCCCTGTTCCTGCTGATCGCGTTCGTGCTCTTTCTCGCGGCTGGGCGCGCTGCCCTGGCGTTCGCCGTCTACTTTGCCGGTGCGATCGGCTTGATCCTGCTGCTGATCGTCGCCTCGCACCTGCTGATGCTCAGAGCCGGCTACATGCTCGTTCGGCGCCGCGTGGGCGCCGCATTGCTGCCGCTCGTGATTCTGCTGACCGGCAATCTCGTGGCGCTCGGTCTCGTGGCGCAGCACGGCGGCCGCTATCTGCGATCGCCCGAGCGCGCCCAGGCGCTCGCGGTCGGCAAGGCCATGGATGCACGCGTGGCGATATTGCAGCTGCATCGTTGTCTGACGCTCTATCAGCGCGCGAGCGGACGCTACCCGCAGAGTCTCGCCGACGTCGGCCCCGCGGGCACGCGTTGCGCATCGGAAGAATTCACTGGCAATCGAATCGCGGGATTCGACCTGCGCTACATGCCGAAGACCGATGCGCAAGCCTACGACCTGCTCCTGTTCGGGCTCGATCCGGCACGCGCGCCCTACGATCACCGACGCACGGACGAGACGGGTACGATCTGGCACGGACTCGACGCCGAGGGACGCGGCGGCAATCCCGACGAGGATCCGACTACGTCGATCCAGTACCTCGACATCTGTATCGAGCAGTACCGCCTTGCGCATCCCACTGAGGGCTACCCGGAGAGCCTCGCGGCGGCGCAGGCGAAGCTGAGGTGTTACGGAGAGCTCGATTTCTTGGCGGAAGAGGGGCGTTCGGTCCTCGAGCTCGGCGCCTTCAAAGGGTATCGCTTCGAGTATCGGCCGGGACCCGCAAGCGGCCGCGGCGAGATCACGTCGTTCCGGCTCGACACGCGGCCAGTGGCATGGGGTCGGCCGATGCGTCGCAGCTACCTGTGCACGCCCGAGGGGACGCTGCATGTGACGGACGAGGATCGGGCCGCCGAGCGCAGCGATCCCGATATGCAGACGGATCGCGTCACGGGATTGACGAACCGCAGCTGGTGCATGGGGCCAGACGTGCCTGCGCGCCGATAGGCGGGACGCCGACAAGATTGGCGCGCGCCCGCGGAAAAGGCGCCAAGCTTCGAGCCTGGCCCCTTTACCCTTCCCTTTACCCTTCAAGGGCGCCAAGGTGTACTTCTGTCAAGGATAGATTGTTAGTTAAGCGTACTTCATCGCAGACCACAATAGCCCGCCGCGCGATGCCCCAGCCTGCCCGAGAGCGGATCGGCCTCCGGGTCGTGGTCGTTGGCGAGCACCGAGATCGTGACCGGCACGTCCTCCAGTGTCGTCGCCGCATCGTTCACCGCCACCGGCTCGGT
>JBFGLA010000196.1:0-5403 GCA_041576355.1 Burkholderiales bacterium | reverse complement strand
TTCGTGGCAATGAAGCAGCACGATGCGCACCTCGCCTTCGAAATCCTCGCGCCGGTGATGGGCCCGCTCAAGGCGGGGAGCCTGCGTGCGCTCGCGGTCACGACCGCGAAGCGCTTTCCCGGGCTGCCCGAGGTGCCGACCGCGATCGAGAGCGGTCTCGCCGGCTACGACGTCTCGTCGTGGAACGGGCTCGCGGCGCCGGCGAAGACCCCGCCCGCTGCGATCGAGCGCATGCAGCGCGAGGTCGCGCGTGCGCTCGCGGCGCCCGAGTTGCAGCAGCGTCTGCTCGAGATCGGAGTCGAGGCGCGCGCGAGCACGCCGGCCGAGCTGCGCGAGCTCTTCATCAGCGAGTCGCGCCGCTGGACGCGGGTGATCGAAGCCGCGAACATTCCCAAGCGCTGAGCCCTGTGGCCTAAGCGGTGGTCCGCTGCCGGGCGATGACGCCGTTCATCCACTGCGCGGTGTGCGCGGCGCCGCCGAAGCTGAAGAAGTGCGCGCCGACCACGTTGCACTGCGCGCGCGACAGGCAGTAGTGCGCCAGCGCGGCGAGCTGATCGCCGGGGTCGGTGTGGGTCACGAGACGCACGAACCCGATCCCCTGGGCGCGCAGCGCACGCAGCGACGCACTCACGCCGCAGCGCTGCGCGTAGCGCAGCAGCCGCGCCGCATCGGTCGGGCCCGCCATGCCGACGAACACGGGAACCTGGGGCAGCCGCGCCGCCAGCTCGGCGCAGTACTCGACCACGCGCGAGGGTGAGAACGAGAACTGGGTGACGACGTACGCGGCAAGGCTCTGCCGCGCGGCCGCGGCGAGCTTGTCGTCCATCGCCCGAGCGAGCGCCGCGCGCGGGATGCGCGCATGGCCCTCCGGGTAGCCGGCGATTCCGACTTCGCGCACCCCGCAGACGGCGAGCACGCCCTCGGCGAGGAGCGCCACGCTGTCGGGATACGGCCCGGTGGGTACCGGATCGTCGCCGCCGATCAGCAGCACCTTCTGTACGTCCGCGTTGCGCACCGCGCGCCGCAGGAAGCTCTCGAGCTCCGCGCGCGAGGCGACCCTGCGCGCAGCGATGTGGGGAACCGGCTCAAGGCCCGCCGCGTGCACCGCTTCGAGCGCGGACAGCGTGTCCGCGAGCGTGTGGCGCGGCAGGTGGTTCACGTAGACTTTGGTTCCCGCGGGGAGCAGCTCGCCAAGGGCGCGCGCGTCGCCCGCGCGGTGCGCGCTCATCTCGATCGAGCCGCACGAGGCCAGCTCGGCCACGCATTCGGCAACCGCGTCGGTGGACGTGCTCGGGACGTTCATCTGCGCACCTATCCTCTCTTCTTCGATACCACGTACGACTCGTCGAGGAACCACAATCCGCCGTGCTCCTGCAGGACCTCGCGCGTCGCATCGAGGTACTTGCGCTCGCCGATCACCTGGCCCAGGCGCTCGTCGTCGATCTGCGCCACGTATACCGCCGCGTTCCAGGCGGCGAACAAGGTCGACGTGCCGATGCTCTCGGCGATCTCGGTCGGCAGCGTGTGCATGTCGTAGCGGAACACCGCGCGTGCGTCGGCGTAGGCGTTGAAGTTGTAATGACGCGCGTCCCGGCCGAGATCTATGCGCACCGCTCGCAGCACGTCGTGCCGACCGCTGCGAAAGGGATCCTCGTCAGGCCACACCTTGCGCACGATCTCGAGCCCCGGATCGCGGCCGTGGGAATGGATGCCGAGCAGCCGCCCACCGGCGCCGAGCGCTCGGGCGAGCGGCCCGATCACCTTGGCCGCCTTGAACTCGAGAGGAACGCGGGCGCGGTACGGTTGCGAGGCGATGACCAAGTCGTAATCCGCGCGCGCCTTGCCCTGGCGCGGAATGACATCGTCGAGAAGGAAGCGAAAATCCTCGCGGTAGATGACGAGGGCCACCGGACGCTCGTAGATCGGGTTCCCGGTCCTGGGGCTGTGGCGCGCTTGCCAGGTCTTCGCGAGGAAGGGCTCGAGCGCCGCGATCTGCTCGCCGAAGTCGTGCGCCGTCGTGCCGGTGAGCGCGACCTCGTGCCACACGAACGTCGTGGCCGCGGCAAGCGACTTCGGGCTGAGCCAGGGCGCCTCGGAGTAATACATGTTGGTCACCACCAGCACGGTCGCCGGATGCTCGAAGAGGCGTTCCGCCATCTTGTCGAGCGACAGGCGTACATCCTCGAGGCTGATCTCCTTGCCGACGAAGTAGAACGGCATGGTCGGAAAACGCCGGTGCATCTCGCGCATCACGCGCGTGAGCACCGTGCCGTCGCCCATGCCGGCATCGAACACGCGCACCGCGGGGGGGCGAGGGCGGATATTCGCGAGTTCCATGCCGACGCGCCGCGCGATCATTTCCTTTTCGCCGCAGGTGTTGACGAACAGCAGGTACTTCTGGCGGTTGTCGAAGAAGCGGAAATTGCGCGACGGAGCGCCTTCCGCGCCGGTGCGCTCGGGCATCGCGGGGCGCGGCGCGACGCGGATGAGAGGCAGCAGCTCGCGCGGCGCGACGGGCGGGGTGGCGCCGTGCTGCGACATGAAGGAGGCGATCCGCTCCAGCGTCTCGGGGGTGATGCGAGCGCCGTCGCGCAGACGGGCCACGAACTTTCCGTCGTTGACCGCGCGCCGGCCGAAGGTCGATTCGGCCATGCCGGTGCGCCGGCAAAACTCCGCGATGCTGTCGAGCAGCGCGCCGCCTTGCTCTGCGACCACCTCCATAGGGACGCCTCCTTCCCGGCAACGCTACAGTCCGTAATTGTGGGAAGACAACCACAATCCTTGTACGTTGAAAAGTGGGAAGTATCCCACCCAGTAAAATCATAAGCTTAGGACGTTCCGTGACATCCGACCAGGCGCAGGTGCTCGGCTAGAATCGCGGACATGGCAAGCAAGCCGAACCAGGGCCTGGCGCGGGGCCTCACCAACTACGGCGATGCCGGGTTTTCGCTCTATCTGCGCCGCTCGTTCGCGAAGAGCATGGGCTACTCGGGCGAGATGCTCGCGCGTCCCATCGTCGGCATCGCGGACTCACGAAGCGACTTCAACAACTGCCACCGGCACTTCCCGGAGCTGATCGAGGCGGTGAAACGCGGCGTGCTCGCAGCCGGGGCGCTGCCGCTCGAATTTCCGACCGTGTCGCTCGGGGAGGTGTTCCTCAGCCCGACCTCGATGATGTTCAGAAACCTGATGGCGATGGATGTCGAGGAGATGATCCGCGCGCAGCCGATGGACGCGGTGGTGCTCGTCGGCGGCTGCGACAAGACCGTTCCCGCCCAATTGATGGGCGCGGCGAGCGCGGACCGGCCGGCGGTGCAGCTCCTCGCCGGGCCGATGATGCCGACCTCGTTTCGCGGCGAGCGGCTCGGCGCGTGCACCGACTGCCGGCGCTTCTGGGCCCTGCACCGCGCGGGCAAGGTCGACGCGCACGGTATCGAAGAAGTCGAGGGCAATCTAGCGACCACGGCAGGCACCTGCGCGGTGATGGGAACGGCGTCGACCATGGCCTCGATCGCCGAGGCTCTGGGGATGGCGCTTCCCGGCAGCGCGGCGATTCCCGCGGTGCATGCCGATCGCCTCAGGGCGGCGGAGGAAAGCGGGCGACGCGCGGCCGAGCTGGCGCGATCGCCGATTCGCCCCTCCGAGATCATCACGGCGAAATCGATCGAGAACGCGCTGCGCGTGCTGCTCGCGATCGGCGGCTCGACCAACGCGATCGTGCACCTCACCGCGATCGCCGGCCGGGTCGGGGTGAGCGTGTCGCTCGAGCGGCTGAACGAGCTTTCGGACTCGACGCCGGTGCTGGTGGACTTGAAGCCCACCGGCCAGCACTACATGTCCGATCTGCACGCGGCGGGCGGGCTCGGCGCAGTGCTGCGCGAGCTGAAGCCGCTCTTGAACCTGGATTGCATGACGGTGACGGGGATCACCCTCGGCGAGCGGATCGAGCGCGAGCCGGCCTGGGTCGACCGGGCGGTGGTCAAACCCCTGTCCGATCCGCTCGCGCGGGAAGGCGGCCTGGTTGCGCTCTTCGGCTCGCTCGCCCCGAGCGGCGCAATCCTCAAGCGCTCGGCCGCCGATCCGAAGCTATTCGAGCGCGAGGGCCGCGCGGTCGTGTTCGCTTCGCTCGATGACCTCGCCGCGCGCATCGATGACCCGGCGCTCGACGTGACCGCCGACGATTTCCTCGTATTGCAGAACGCGGGGCCGAAATCCGGCTACGCGATGCCCGAGGCCGGCTACCTGCCGATTCCCGCCAAGCTCGCGCGCGCCGGAGTCAAGGACATGGTGAGAATTTCGGATGCGAGGATGAGCGGCACCGCGTACGGCACGATCGTGCTGCACGTCTCACCCGAGGCGGCGGTGGGCGGGCCGCTAGCGCTCGTACGCAACGGCGATCGCATCCGCATTTCGGTGCGGGCGCGGCGCATCGACTTGCTCGTTCCCGATGACGAGCTACGCCGGCGGCGCGCGCAATGGACCGCACCGGCCGCGCCGCCCGCGCGCGGCTACGCCAAGCTCTACATGGACCACGTGCTGCAGGCCGAGCAGGGCTGCGACTTCGATTTTCTGCGCCGCGCCTGATCGCGACGAACAAACCTTCGCGCAGCGTGAGCCGCGACTGGCAGGATTATTCGGACGAGGTGCGCAAGCACGACTCGCGCGCCGTGCGCGCGGCGTTTACCGCGCTCGGGCTCGTGTGCGTAGGCCTGGGTCTCGCGGGCGTGGTTCTTCCTGTGTTGCCCGCGACGCCCTTCTTCCTCCTCGCCGCGGCGTGCTTCGCGCGCGCCTCCGAGCGCTTCTACAACGCGCTTCTCAACAACCCGACAGTCGGGCCGACGATCCGCGAGTGGCACCGCTATCGCAGCATCCGATTTCGCACCAAGGTGACCGCGATCGCGCTCATGTCGGGTTCGCTCGCCGTCTCGATCGTCTTCTTCGTCGAGGATGCGATCGTGCAGGGCGGGCTCGCCGTGCTCGGCGTGCTGCTCGCAGTCTGGATGTGGCGCATCCCGTCGCGCGACCGGGCGGCGACCCGGTGAGAATCGCGCTCCTCGCCGACGTCCACAGCAATCTCGAAGCGTTGCGCGCGTGCCTCGCGCACGCCAAGCGGCAGGGCGCCGAGCGCTGCGCATTTCTCGGCGACGTCTTGGGCTACAACGCCGACCCGCGCGCCTGCCTGGAAATCGTCCGCGGCGAGGTCGCGCGCGGCGCGCTCGCGGTGCTCGGCAATCACGACGAGGCCTGCGTCGGGGGTCTGCTCGAGGGCATGAATCTGCCGGCGCGCGATGCGATCTACTGGACGCGCGCTCGAATCGGCGCCGAGGAGAAGTCCTGGATCGCCGGCCTGCCTCTGGTCGCCGAGGAAGGCGAGGCGACGTTCGTGCACGCCAGCCCGGAAGC
>JBFGLA010000195.1:0-5409 GCA_041576355.1 Burkholderiales bacterium | reverse complement strand
GATAGATGGCGCTATGGTTCACATGGCCTACCGACTTCAGTCCGAGATGCACGCGCGCGGCGTCGAAGTGCAGCGTCGCGTATCCCCACACGAGCGCAACCGTTGTCCCCAGAGCGATCGCGACTAGCAATCCAACCCAGACGCGACTCGGATACGGGCTGCGCTTAAGCAGCCACAGTACGCTCGCATAGCGCAGGATGTCGTTCGCAGCGGGCCACTCCTCGTATCGGATTCCCGCGAACGCGGCCACCACGTACCCCGACGCAATCCAAAGCGCGATCAGCGTGTCCCACGCGTCCCAGCGCCCCCCGAAATCGCGCGCACGCGAGCGGTTCCAGATCCAGATCGTGACGAAGGCGATCCAGAGCAGGTTCTTCGGCGCCTCGAAGAGCGGCAGCACGAACGCGAGCGCGAGAAGGACGCCTTGCTCGACGCGTTGCGTCGTCGAGGTGCGCGGGGAAACCGGTTGCGCGATTTCGGTCATGCGGGTGCAGGGGTTACCCGATGCGCACGTCTACGAGCGCGTCGAGCGCTTGCTCTCGCCGTAAATGGCAGGATTCAGCTTCGGATCGTTGTACATCTTGAACTGCCGATAGACCTTGAAATAGGCCACCCCTCGCGCGGCCTCCTCCAGCAGCCGATCGAGGCAGGAGGCGAGGTCGCGCCGCTGCTCGGTGAGACGCGCGAGCTTCGCGCTGCAGGTCTCGACGTGCTCGCGGTTGACGTCGGTGCGCAGCGTCTGCAGACGCATGTGATGGATCTTGAGCGAGAGGATCGACAGCCGGTCGATCATCGATCCGGCGGTCTCCGAGTTGAGCCGCGCCCCGGGTTTGCGCTCGCGTGCCTGCAGCGCCGCGAGCAGATGCTCGTCGATGCGCTCGATCGCGTCGTTGCGCTTCTGGTTGTAGCCGTCGATCGCGCGCTTGTTCGCCGCGATCTCCGAGTCCGGGACATTGCGGCGCCGCGCCAGGTCTTCCTCGTCCCAGAGCAGGCAGTTGCAGCGGTGGTTGTCCTCGACTGCCTGCCAGAGGCCCTGGGCGTGCTTCGACGTGCCGCTTTTCGCCCAGCCGGCGAGCGCATGAGTGGCGTCATGCAGCGCGACGACGTCCTCGGAACGCAGCTCGATCATCGCTCAATCGTATCCGTAGTAGCGCTTGAACCACGCGGCGAAACGCGCGAGCCCCGCTTCGAGCGGGGTCGACGGCGCGAAGCCGACCGCGGCGGCGAGGCGTGAAGTGTCCGCGTAGGTCGCCTTGACGTCGCCCGGCTGCATCGGTTTCAGCTCCTTGGCGGCCTTCTTCCCAAGGGCGCGCTCCAGGGCGCCAATGTAATCGAGCAGCGCGACCGGAACGTGATTGCCGATGTTGTACACGCGCCACGGTGCCCAGCTCGCGGCGGGATCGGGCGCGTTCGTGTCGAACTCGGGGTTTGCACTCGGCGGGGGCCGATCGAGCGCCCGAAGCGTCCCCTCTACGATATCGTCGATGTAGGTGAAGTCGCGTCGCATGTCGCCGTGGTTGAATACCTGGATCGGCTCTCCCTCCATGATCGCGCGCGCGAACAGGACGGGCGACATATCGGGCCGGCCCCAGGGTCCGTACACCGTAAAGTAGCGCAGCCCTGTTACCGGCAAGCCGAAGAGGTGGCTGTAGGCATGCGCCATCAATTCGTTCGATTTCTTGGTCACCGCGTACAGGCTGACGGGATGATCGACGTTGTCCGACTCCGACCACGGCAGCTTCGCATTGCCCCCATACACGCTCGAGCTGGACGCATAGACGAGGTGCCGCGGCGCATGGCGGCGGCAGCATTCGATCAGGTTGGCGAATCCGACCAGATTTGCCTGCACGTAGGAAGCGGGGTTCTCAAGGGAGTAACGAACCCCTGGTTGGGCGGCGAGATGCAGGACGAGATCCGGCCGCACGTCCTCGAAAATGCTCGCCACAGCAGCGGCGTCCGACAGATCCAAGCGCTGGAAGCGAAAGCCGCGGATCCCTTCGAGCTGAGCGAGCCGCGCTTGCTTCAGCTCGACCGAGTAATACGGCGACAGGTTGTCCAACCCGATTACCTCGTCGCCGCGCTCGAGCAGCCGCTTCGAGCAGTGCATGCCGATGAATCCGGCGCACCCCGTGACGAGCGCCTTCATTTCTTTCCACTCGCCTTGTTCAATTCGATCAGCTTGGCGTACTTGTTGAAGCTATTCATGCAGCCGATAGAAATGTGGACCAGTCCAGGCACGCCGTCCAGAAAACCGAGCCGGAAGACATAGAACTTGAGAAATCTCACGAGCGGCGAGAGCAGCAGCTGCGGCGCGCCGGCCGCCTGGCCGCGCTCGTAGAGCTGCTGCGCCGCAAGCGTCGTGTAGCGGTTTTGCTTTTCGAGGTAGCTGCCGAGATTCTCCGCGGATTCGTGCAGCAGATCCCCTTCCAAGGTTCCCGGCGTCACCGCGTAGAGAACCTTCTCGTGCACGACATCGTCGCTCCAGCGCGCCAGGTTGCGGTCAAAAAGGCGTGGGCACCAGTCGGGGTACCCCTCGCCGTGCGAGAGCTGTTTGCCGAGAAACCGGTTTCGCCGCGCCATGCGGTAGACGGGGGACACCGGCGCGGCGAGCTCGCGGCGGATGCTCGCCGCGAGCTCCGCGGACACGCGTTCGTCGGCATCGACGCACAGCACCCAGTCGTGCGTCGCTTGCTCCACGGCAAACTGCTTCTGGCGGCCGAATCCCAGCCACTCCTTCGCGACGACGCGCGCCCCGAGGCGCGTCGCGATCTCGCGGGTGCCGTCATCGCTGCCCGAATCGACGACCACGATCTCGTCCGCGAACGCGAGGCTTGCAAGGCAATCCTCGATTTGCGCGGCGGCGTTGCGGGTGATCAGCACTGCGGACAACGGCGCGGGCGACGCAGGTTTGCGCGCAGCGCTCAGGTCAGGAGCCAAGTCGGTTTCCGGTTAGAATCCGCGCACCAAAGTCCGCAGGACACACGCCGTATTCTAGCTCACGGGGTTCCCGACTCGCGATCGCGCGGGCGAGGAACGCGCCGGTGTCCGCAAATCTCCCATGCCGCGCATCCTATTCGTAAAGACCTCGTCGCTCGGTGACGTTGTGCATCAATGCCCCGCGGTGAGCGATGCGGCGCGCAAATTGTCCGGGGCCGAGATCGACTGGGCCGTGGAGGAGTCGTTTGCCGGAATCGTGGCGATGCATTCCGCAGTGCGTCGGGTCATTCCGGTCGCGATCCGCCGCTGGCGGCGTGCGCTGTGGAGTCCGCGGGTGTGGCGGGAGATTTCGGCCGTCCGTCGCACGCTGTCGTCAGAGCGATACGACACGATCATCGACTCGCAAGGGCTGTTGAAGAGCGCGCTCATCGCGCGCAGCGCGAACGGCGAGCGCCACGGGCTCGACGCCGGGAGCGCGCGCGAGTCGATCGTGGCGCGCTTCTACGATGTCCGGCACGCGGTGCCGACCACGCTGCATGCAGTCGAGCGCAATCGGCGTCTGACGGCCGCCGCTCTGAACTATCCGCTCGATGGGCCATGCCTATATGGACTTCATGCCGCCGGCGCCTTGCCGATTCCCGCCCCGCGGCCATACGAATACGTGGTGCTGCTGACCATGACCAGCCGCGCCGACAAGCTCTGGCCCGAGCGCAACTGGATCGACGTCGGTCGCGCTCTCGCCGCGCGCGGCCTGCGCGCCGTGCTGCCTTGGGGGAGCGAGTCCGAGCGCAAGCGCTGCGACCGGATCGCGCTCGCGATACCCGATGCTCTTGTGCCGCGCCACTTCTCCCTTGCCGAGCTGGGACGGCTGTTTCGCGGCGCGCACGCCGTGATCGGCCTCGACACCGGCCTGTCGCACCTCGCGGTCGCGATGGAAGTGCCCGTGGTGGGCGTTTTTTGCGGCTCCGACCCTGCCCTCACGGGCTTGCATGGCAGCGCGCGCGTAACGAACCTCGGCGCCCCGGGAAAGCCGCCCGCGTCGAGTCAGGTTCTGGCCGCTCTCGCGGCGCACCGGTGAGCGGACGCGGGCTATACACGCTTGCGCTGCGGCTTTCCGCGCCGATTGCCGTGGCGCGGCTGTGGTGGCGCGGCCGGCGCGAACCGGGATACCGCAAGCACGTGGCGGAGCGCTTCGGCTGGTACGCCTTGCCTGAGACGCGCGGCGCGATCTGGGTGCACGCGGTGTCGGTCGGCGAGGCGCGTGCGGCGGCGCCGCTCGTGCGCGCTTTTGCGCGCGAGTTTCCGGGGCGGCCGCTACTGGTCACGTGCATGACTTCCGCCGGGCGGGAGACACTCGTGCAGCTCTACGGAGAATCCGCGCTCACGGCTTACTTGCCTTACGACCTTCCAGGCGCGGTGCACCGATTTCTCGCTCATTTCCGGCCCGCGCTCGGGGTGCTGATGGAGACCGAGCTGTGGCCGAACCTGCTCGCGGCGTGCCGGAATCGCGGCGTACCGGTGCTGCTCGCCAATGCTCGCATGTCCGAAAAATCGGCCGGCGGCTATGCGCGTTGGCGCCGGCTGACGCGGGCGGCCCTCGAGAGCCTCGCGGCCGTGTGCGCGCAGAGCGAGGCCGACGCGCGACGGCTCGCGGCGCTCGGCGCGGCGCAGATTTCGGTCACGGGGAGCCTGAAGTTCGACGTCGAGCCCGATTCCGGGCTGAGCGCGGCGGGCAAAGCATTCCGCCATTCGCTCGGCGCTCGTCCGGTGCTCCTTTACGCGAGCACGCGCGAGGGCGAGGAAGTTCTGCTGCTCGATGCCCTGCCCGGGAATCTAGCGGCGCTGCTAGTCATCGTGCCGCGACACCCGCCGCGATTCGACGAAGTGGCGAAGCTGCTCGCTGCGCGCGGTTTGCGGATCGCGCGGCGCAGTCGCGGCGAGGCGCCGGACACCACGCACCAGGTGTATCTGGGGGACACGCTGGGTGAGATGGCGTTTTACTTTGCAGCCTGCGACGTGGCCGTGATCGGCGGCTCATTCATGCCGCTCGGAGGGCAGAACCTCATCGAAGGGTGTGCAGCGGGGGCGCCGGTCGTGATCGGGCCGAGCATGTTCAATTTCGCCGAGGCGGCGCAGCTCGCCGTCGAGGCGGGCGCGGCAATTCAGGTCGAGGACGCCGTCGCCGGAGCGCGCGCCGCGTGCACGCTGCTTGCCGATGCCGAGCGCCGGGCGCGGATGAGCGCCGCCGGACTGCAACTCGTGGCGGCGCACCGAGGCGCGACGGCACGCCATGTGGCCGTGGCAGCGCGGCTGCTAGGTTCCGCGGCCGGCGTGCCTCAAGCCGAGGCTACGGCGCGAGCGCCTGGTTGACCTGGGTGAGGTCGTCTTCCTGCAGGCTGCCGGCGGCGGCCTTGAGCCGCAGCTGGCTGGTGATCGTGTTGTAGCGCGCGAGCGCCAGGTCGCGCTGCGTGG
>JBFGLA010000194.1:0-5413 GCA_041576355.1 Burkholderiales bacterium | reverse complement strand
GATGCGGTGCTCTTTTCCGACGAGGGAGAGATGAATTTACGGCGCGACGGTCTGGATGCCTTCACCCGGCACGAGACCGTGCACGCGATGATACCGCTGCCTCCGGGGCCGTTCAAGCCGCTGCTCGAGGCGATGCATCGGCTGCAGGAGGCGGCCGGCACCGAAGTCCCGATGCGGCTTCGCACGGCGCTCGTCACCGCGCGCAGCGCCCCCGCGCACGAGCGCGCCGTGCGCACGCTCATGCAATGGGACATCGCGGTGGACGAGGCGATGTTCCTCGGCGGCCTGGACAAAGCGGAATTCCTGCGCGCGTTCGAGCCCGATTTCTACTTCGACGATCAGCGCGGCCACGTCGAGTCCGCGCAAAGACACGTCGCGACGGGCCATGTCCCGTTCGGGGTGGCTAACCGACTCGCGGGGACGTCGTGAAGGCGCTCAAGGTCGTTCTCTACGTTGTCGGCGCGCTCGTGCTGCTCGTCGCGGCGGCGGTGCTTGCCGCCACGCTGCTATTCGATCCGAATGCGTTCAAACCCAGGATCGAGAGGCTCGTCAAGGACGCGACGCAGCGCACCCTCAAGCTGGAGGGCGAGCTCGGGCTCGCGTTCTTCCCTTCGCTCGGCGTGTCCCTGGGAAAGGCGACGCTTTCGGAGCGCGCGAGCGAGGCGACGTTCGCTTCGCTCGAATCGGGACGGGTCTCGGTGGCTCTGCTGCCGCTTTTCCGGGGCGAGGCGGTCGTCGACGAGGTGCGAATCGCCGGGGTCAAGGCGAGCATCGTTCGCCGCAAGGACGGTCGGTCGAACATAGACGACTTGCTCGAGCCTGGGGTCGCGAAGCCCGAGCCGAAGGCAGCCCCGCCGTCCTCGGGACCGGCGGGGCCGCCCCTCAAGCTCGATATCTCCGGTGTGCGCCTGGAGCGCGCATCGCTCAGCTACCGGGACGAGGGCACGGGCCAGGAGCTGGTGCTGGACGGCCTCGATCTGCGCACCGGGCGCATCGTGAACGACGTTCCGGGGTCGCTGCGCGTCTCGACTGCGATACGCGGAAAGAACCCGGCGCTGAACGTGAAGATCGACCTTTCCGCGGATTACCGCTTCAACCTCGCGCAGAAGACGTTCGCGCTGTCGAAGCTGGACGCCCGGGCAAGCGGGGACGCGGCCGGGGTGAGCGGCCTTGCGCTGACGGCAAAGGGCGCGCTGTCGGCGCAACCGGAGGCTGGGCGATTCGGGGCGACGGATCTGCTGGCGACCGCGCAGGGTACTTTCGGCGAGGACGCGTTCGAGGCCCGGATCTCGGCGCCGAAGCTCGCTATCGAGGCGGACAAGGCGAGCGGCGCCGATGTGACCGCAGACCTGAAGCTGACGGGCAAGCAGCGCTCCGGGCAGGCGAAGCTCAAGCTCGCGGGTGTGCAGGGCTCTGCCGAGGCCGTGTCGATCGTCAGCCTCGCGCTCGAGTTCGACGCGCAGGCGGGCGACGCGTCCGCCAAGGGGAGCCTGACGACTCCGGTGCGGGCAAACCTCGCGAAGCGGATCTACGAGCTGCCCAAGCTCGCGGCGACGATTACCGCTTCGAGCCCGGCGCTGCCGCAGAAGACGGTCACGATTCCCCTGACGGGCTCGGCGCGTGCCGATCTGGGGAAGGAAAGCGTCGCGGCCGAGATCGCCGCAAAGCTGGACGACACGAGCCTGAAGGCGAAGCTGGGGCTGACCCAGTTCGCCGCTCCACATTACGCGTTCGATCTCGATATCGACCGGCTGAACGTCGACCGCTATTTCCCGCCCAAGCCGGCCGCCGAGAGCAAGCCGTCCGCTTCCAAGCCGGTGCCCGAAGCGGATACGCCGGTCGACCTCTCCGCGCTCAAGGGATTGCGTGCGAACGGGAGCCTCGCGATCGGCGAAATTATCGTGCAGCGCGTGAAGCTCTCGAGCGTCAAGGCGCAGATACGGCTCGCGGACGGCAGGCTGGAGGTGAGCCCGCATTCGGCCGGCCTGTACGGCGGAACGGTGTCAGGCTCGATCGCCGCGAACGCGGAGGGTAACCGGATCGTGGTGAAGGAGACGCTGCAGAACGTCGCTGCGGGTCCGCTCATCAAGGATCTGCTCGAGCGCGATCTGATCGAGGGCCGCGGTGACATCGCGCTCGATGTCGCGGCCGCGGGAGCGAGCGTGAACGCGATGAAGCGCTCGCTCTCGGGGAGCGCCCGAATCGCGTTCAAGGACGGGGCGGTGAAGGGCATCAACCTGGCCGAGTCGTTCCGCAAGGCGAAGGCCGCGCTCGGATCGAAATCGGCGCAACAGCAGCTTGCCGACCGGACGCAAAAGACCGATTTCTCGGAGCTCAGCGCGAGCTTCACGATCCGTAACGGCGTTGCGCACAACGACGATTTGACGGCGAAATCGCCCTTCCTGCGGCTCGGCGGTTCGGGCGACATCGACATCGGCAATTCGACGCTGAATTACACCGCACGGGCCTCGGTCGTGACGTCGGCCAGGGGCCAGGGCGGATCGGATCTCGCGCACGTAGCCGGCCTGACGGTGCCGGTCAAGCTGACGGGCCCCTTTGATGCGATCAAGTTCGATATCGACTACGGTTCCGGGCTGCGCGACAAGGCGAAATCGAAGATCGAAGAGCGGCTCAAAGAGAGCCTGCCGGGTGGGGGTGGCGCTGGCGCGGCGCCGCCGGCGGACCGCGTCAAGGAGAGGCTGCGCAACTTGCTCCGGCGCTGACGAAGCTACGAGAGGAAGAGCTCGCTGGGCTCGATTCGCAACCGATCGCTCTCCAGCGTGCGGCGAATCGAATTAGGTTCGTCCGCGCTGGCCTTGGGCGCGCGCGACAGGTCGAGGATCTTGTATGGCCGCAAGCGCAACCCGGCTGCGTCCGTAACCACCATGACGCGCGGCTTGAGCCTCTGCTCGGCGTTCTGCGACAGGACGACGCCGATTTCGCCGCTGTTCAACTCGACCACGCTGCCGACGGGAAATACCCCGATACAGCGGATGAACTGCTCGACGAGTTCGGCGTCGAACTTCGTGCCGCGTTCCTTGTAGAGCAGACCGAGCGCGACCGAGGGCGGTATCTGGTCGGCGTAGGGACGCACGGCGGTGAGCGCGTCGAAGGTGTCGACGAGGCCGGCGATCGATCCGTGCAGCCCTATTTCGCGACCCTTGAGGCCTTTCGGGTAGCCGCTGCCGTCGAGACGCTCGTGATGCAGCGCCGCGATTTCGGCGACTTGCGCGGGCAGTCCGGGCGACAGCCTCAAGATCTCGACCGAATGCAGGACGTGGCTTCTCGCGAGATCGAGTTCTTCCGCAGTCAGCTGCGCTTCTTTGCGTAACAGCTGGTCCGGCAGTTTCATCTTGCCGACATCCTGAAGCAGGCCTGCCAGCCCGAGCAGCTCGATTTCCTCGCGCGGCCGCTGCAGGTAACGCCCGAACACGATCATGTAGATCGACACGTCCAGCGCGCGCTGAGCCAGCTCACCGCTCTTGGCCCGCATCTGCGAGGCGAGAAGCAGCGCATCGGGATTGCGCACGACACTGTCGGTGAGGAGCGCGAGTCCCTCGCGCAGGCGCCGCGCATCCAGAATATCGCTTCCCTGAAGCGAGAGCAGGCCTTCCTCCAGAAGCGTGCTGGCCTTGGCGCGCAAGTAGTCGGCGCGCACGAACTCGGCCTCGAGCGGCGCGGTTTGCGGATAACGGACCCGGGTTGCCGACGCAGCCGCCGGTTGCACCGGAGCGGCCTCGTCGGGCGTGCCTACGCGCTCCGTGTCGACATAGACGTGCTGGCAGTAGTGGTGCAGAGCTCGGAGCTGCTCCTGCGTGCGCAGGATGAAACCCTGAAACACGAAAGGCGTGTCGGTCCATGGGCGATCGAGTTCCGTGACATACATTCCGAAGCGCAACTCGTCCACAGGGACTTGTTTTTTCAAGGTCATCTCGCCGGCGGCTACCTGATCGCCGATTTCAGCATACGGGCTCGCGTCGCCGGGTGAACCGATCAGGCGAATGCCGGGAAATGACAAAGTTTTGCAGTCCTCACGCAGACTTTTACAGAAATTTACAATTCTGCGGGTGGCGCGGCTCGCGCGGATGGAAACGTCAGGCGTCGGTCGGCATCCGCCCCTCGGCGACGGCATGACAGGCGACCGCGTGAGCGGTGCCTTCGAGCCTTGGCCGTTCGCGCCTGCAGCGCTCGTTCGCATGCGGGCAGCGCGGGTGAAACGCGCATCCGGGCGGCGGCATCAGGGGGTTGGGCACCTCTCCCGCGACCGGCGTGCGCGGCCGCCCGCTCGCTTCGAGATCCGGTATGGCGTCGAGCAGCATACGCGTGTACGGATGGCGCGGGTGCGCGAAGAGCTGGCCGGCAGAGGCGATCTCGACGAGACGGCCGAGGTACATGACGCCGACTCGATCGGCGATATGCGCCACCACGGCGAGGTTGTGCGAGATGAAGAGATAAGTGAGGCCGAGCCTGTCCTGCAGCTCGGTCATGAGATTGAGGATCTGGGCCTGCACGGACACGTCGAGCGCCGAGGTCGGTTCGTCGCAGACGAGAAAATCCGGCCGTCCCGATAGCGCGCGCGCGATCGAGATGCGCTGGCGCTGGCCGCCGGAGAACTCGTGGGGAAACTTGTCGGCATCCTCGGGCGAGAGGCCCACCTGGCGCAGAAGCTCGGCTACCTGCGCGCGCTCCTCGGCGCGCGAGGACGCGAGCCCGAGGGCGCGGATCGGCTCGGCGACGATGCGGCGCACGCGCCAGCGCGGATTGAGGCTCGCGTAGGGATCCTGGAAGATCATTTGCATCCGGCGCCGGATTCGCCCCGCCGCGCCTGCTTGGCGCGGGTCGCAGAGGTCCACGCCTTCGAACTCGACGCGGCCGCGCGAGGGCGGGTGCAAGCCCACGATGAGGCGCGCGACGGTCGACTTGCCGCAGCCCGATTCACCGACGAGCGCGAGCGTCTCGCCGCGCCTGACTTCGAGGGTGATCGCGTCCGCGGCGCGCAGGATGCGGCGCGGCGCGCGCTCGATCATCCGGTTGAGCCACGGCTCGGAAACGTCGAAGTCGCGTCCGACATCGATCAGCCGAAGGAGCGGCGCTCCCGCTGGCGGTTGCTCAGGCGGAAGGCTCGGCATACAGCCAGCAGGCGACCCGATTCGAGCCCACGGCAAGCAAGCCCGGGCGCTCGGCGAGGCAGCGCTCGAGGCGCTGCGCGCAGCGCGGGTTGAACGCACAGCCGCGCGGAATCGCGTTCAAGCGCGGCATCGCGCCCTCGATTTGCACGAGCCGAGAGCGCCGCGCGCCGCGCCCGGCGCTCTCGACCGACACCTTCGGGATCGAGCCCATGAGGCCGACGGTGTAGGGGTGCCGCGGCGAGTGGATGACCGCGCGTACGGGTCCGATTTCGACGATACGCCCG
>JBFGLA010000193.1:0-5422 GCA_041576355.1 Burkholderiales bacterium | reverse complement strand
GCATGGCGGTGATCCTGACCGTGATGCTCGGCGCCACGGGTTACCAGGCCTACGTAGCGGCCGATCTCAGGCGCGAGGCGGCCCGGGCGAAGAACGACCATGACCGGCTCCAGCGCGAAACGGCGCAGCTCAAGTCCGCACCGCCGCGCGTTCCCAGCCCCGTGCTGCAGGAGGAGCTGCGGCTCACCGAAGCGGCGACCCTGGGGCGCGAGCGGCTGGTCGATCGCCTGAACGCGGGCGATTTCGGCACCGCCGACGGCACCTCGCACTACTTTACCGCGCTCGCGCGCAAGACCGCGGACGGGGTCTGGCTGACGCTCATCCAGGTCGATGCCGCGAACGCAAAGATCGCGCTGCGCGGGCGCGTGCTCAAGCCCGAATTGCTGCCGGCCTATGTCGAGCGCATCGGCACCGAAGCGTCGCTGCGCGGGCATATGTTCTCCCAGATGAATCTCTCGGCGCGCGAGGAAGACGTCGCGAAATCCGGCTCGAAGCGCGACCGCACCCGGCCGCAGCGATTCTTCGAGTTCGAGCTGGGCGTGACGCGATCGCAGGGGGAAAGCAAATGAACGCCGCGCCGCGCGACCTTTTCCGGCTCCGCGAGCGCTGGGAGCGCCTGTCCGGCCGCTTTGACGCGCTGACGCGCCAGCAGCGCGCGCTCGCCTTCGTCGCCGGGCTGGGGTTCACCGCGCTGAGCCTGCACCTTTTCGTGCTCGCGCCGGTCGTCGACCACGGGCGCGAGTTGACGCGCGAGATCACGCGCACCCGAAGCGACGCGGGAGCCCTGCACGAGCAGCTTCAGGCGCTCGCACTCGCGCGCCAGCGCGATCCGGATGCCCCGCTGCGCGAGCGCCTCGAGGCGGCCAAGTTCCGGCTCGCGACGCTGGACGCGCAGATCAACCGCTTGCGCCAGCAGCTCATCTCGCCCGATCGCATGGCGAGCGTCCTGCGTGAGATTCTGACGCGCAGCAAGGGGCTCGAGCTGATCGAGATGAAATCGATCGCACCCGAACCCCTGGAGCCCGCTCCCGCCAAGGCGAGCCCGGAGGCCGGCGCCGGAACGCAGGCGGCCGCCTCCAACCCGTCCTCGGACGCGGCGCAGCCGCCTTCGATCTACCGGCACGGCCTCGAATTGCGCGTGCGCGGGTCCTATCTCGACCAGCTGCGTTACCTCGTCGAGCTGGAGCGCATGCCTTACCAGATGTTCTGGCGCGAGGTGGAAATCTCCGCCGAACGCTACCCGGAAATCGTGATGCGGTTGACGGTCTACACGATCAGCCTGGACAAGGCTTACCTGGCACTGTGAGAGCGACCGTGAAAGCGCTTCCCATCATCGTCTCGCTGGCGCTGCTGCCGGCCGCGGCGCCGGCCCAGGATCTCGCCGACCCGATGCGCCCACCCGCCACCGCGCCCGTTGCTCAGCGCTCCGCCAAGGGGGCCGACACGCGCGCAGGATTGCAGACGGTGCTCATTTCCGCCACCCGCCGCATCGCCGTGATCGACGGCCAGCAGGTCGAGATCGGCAGCCGCATACGCGGCGGCGAAGTCGCCGCGATCAACCCCAACCAGGTCGTCATCCGTCGCCCCCGAGGCGAACAGGTGCTCGAGCTGGTGCCCGGCGCGAGCCGGGGGCTATGGGCGTCGCCCCGCAGCAGCGCCACCGTGCGGCGGAGCGACGTGAATCTTTCCGTGTTCGGCGCGCGCAAGGATTTGCGCATCTCGCGCCTGCGCGCATCGCGTATCCAACAGGCACATGCCGGTCTTTCCGATAAAGAGAAGCCATGAAAACATCCCTCCCGTACCTCCTCGCCGCGACTCTCGTCGCCGGCTGTTCCGTGCCGCGTAATCCGGACCAGATCAATTCCGCGATCCGCGACGAACTGAACTCGAGCGCCGAAGCGACGCCCAAGCCCCGGCCGGCGGGCGCTCGGCCCGAGATCTCGGCCCCGCGCGTCGAGTTGCCGCCAGTCGAGGGCCGCGTCGAGCGTTTCGACCTGTCCGTGGCCGACGCCCCGGTACGGCGCGTCTTCATGACCATCGTCGCCGGCACGCCGTACAGCGTTCTCGTCCATCCGACGGTGAAGGGCACCGTGACCGTCAATCTGAAGAACGTGACGGTGCAGGAGGCGATGGAAGCGCTGCGCGAGCTGTACGACTACGAGTACCGCATCCAGGGAACGCGCATCATCGTGCAATCGGCGGGCATGACTTCGCGCGTATTCCGCGTGAACTACCTCGTCGGCCAGCGCCTGGGCCGTAGCGACGTGCGGGTCACCTCGGGCTCGGTCTCCGACACCGTGAATTCGGGCGCTTCCGCCTCGGCGGGCGCCGCGCCGGCGGCTGGCCAGACCGGCGGGCGCGTGATCGACTCGAGCCGTGTCACGACTTCGACCCGCAGCGACTTCTGGTCCGAGCTGCAAGAGACCGTGCGCTCGATCGTCGGCAGCGAAGGCGGACGCAGCGTGATCGTGAATCCCCAGGCCGGTGTGATCGTGGTACGTGCAATGCCCTCCGAGATGCGCCAGGTCGAATCCTACCTGCGCACAATCCGCGACAGCGTCGAGCGGCAGGTCATGCTGGAGGCGAAGATCATCGAAGTAACGCTGAGCGACGCGTTCCAGTCGGGAGTGAACTGGGCGGCGTTTCGCAACGGCAGGCTGACCGCAGGGACACTGCAGCCGAACACGGCCCTCGGCGCCACGGGTACGCTCTCGAGCGCGCAGATCACGGCCGACACCGCCGGGCGCACGCTGGCGCGCAACGAGACGCTCGGCGACGTCGCCGGTGCCGGCCCTGGGCTGCTGACCCCAGGCCTCGTGACCGGCTCGATGCTGAGCCTCGCCTCGCAGACATCGACTTTCGCCTCGCTCATCCAGTTCCTCGAGGCGCAGGGAACGGTGCAGGTGCTCTCCAGCCCGCGCATCGCCGCGCTCAACAACCAGAAGGCCGTGCTCAAAGTCGGAACCGACGAATTCTTCGTCACCAACGTGAGCGGCGGATCGACCGCCGCCGGCGCGACGAGCGGGTCGGTCTCCGCGACGACGACCTTCCCGACCCTGACGCTGCAGCCGTTCTTCTCGGGCGTGGCGCTCGACGTCACGCCGCAGATCGACGACGACGGCAGCGTCATCCTGCACGTGCATCCGCAGGTGAGCAACGTGCAGCAGGACAATCGCAGCCTGAATCTCGGCACCGTGTTCGGCGGCCAGGTGGTGCTTCCGACCGCGCGCAGCACCGTCAGCGAGACCGACAGCATCGTGCGCGTGCTCGACAGCAACATCGTCGCCATCGGCGGCCTGATGAAGGTGGACGTCGTCGACCGGCGCTCGGGGATCCCGGTATTGAACGCCCTGCCGCTGATCGGCGGCCTGTTCGGCAGCCGCGATCGCGTTCAGGTGAAAAAGGAACTGGTCATCCTGATCAAGCCCACCGTCGTCGCTTCCAACGGCGAGCTGCCCAACGGCGCGCAGGACGCGCGTGCGCGCGTGCTCGGCCTGTCGTCGGGAAATCCGGCGCGCTAGAGGAAATACCCCGGGCGCGCGGCGCGGATAGCGGGTCTCCTGCCAGGAAACCTATCTGGCGGAATGGCCCGTCAGTTTCACTTCGACCTTATCGCCCGCATCGAGCGAAGCGTAGTACTCGCGCAAGACCTCGAGCACCTCGGGCCGGCTGAATTCGGGAGGCACGTCGGCGCCCTCCGAGAGCCACTTCCTCAGTTTCGTGCCCGAGACGAGCAGGCGGTCCTTGTCCTGGTGCGGGCAGGTGCGGCCCGAGGCCATCCCGCCGCACTGATAGCACCAGAACGTCCAATCGATCTTGAACGCCTGGGTGTGCAGCGCGTCGGCCGGGATTTCGTCGAAGATGTGATGCGCGTCGAACGGCCCGTAGTAGCTGCCGACTCCGGCGTGGTCGCGGCCCACGATCTGATGCGAGCAGCCGTAGTTCTGGCGAAACAGCGCGTGCAGCAGCGCCTCGCGCGGCCCGGCGTAGCGCATGTCGAGCGGATAGCCGGCCTGGACCACGGTTCCCGGCCGGAAATACTTCTCGATCAGGATTGCAATCGCGCGCGTGCGCACGTCGGCCGGGATATCGCCGGGCTTCAGATTGCCGAGCAGCGAATGCACGAGCACCCCGTCCGAGATCTCGATCGCCACTTTGGCGAGATACTCGTGCGAGCGATGCATCGGATTGCGGGTCTGGAACGCGGCCACGCGCGACCAACCGAGGCGCTCGAACTCGGCGCGGGTCTCGGCGGGAGTCATGAACAGGTGCCCGTATTTCGCCTTGAACCCGCCGTCCGAGAGCACTTTGACCGGACCGGCGAGATTGACCTCGCCTTGCGCCATGACCATCTTCACGCCGGGATGCTCTGCGTCCGTCGTGCGATAGACCGACATGCACTCGTGCGCCTTGTCGACCGGATATTTCTCGGTCACCTTCATCGTCGCGAGCGGCGCGCCGTCCTCGGGATCGACCAGCGCGATATCGGCGCCGACCGCGATCGATGCCGCGGCCTGGCCGCCGACCGACAGCGTGATCGGGATCGGCCAGAAGATCCCGCTCGCCGTCCGGTAGCCGTCGCACACCCCCTCCCAATCGGCGCGCGTCATGAAGCCTTCGAGCGGAGTGAAGCCGCCGATGCCGAGCATGATGAGATCGCCCTTTTCGCGCGAGCTGACCCGCACCGTGGGCAGAGACTTGGCGCGGGCGAGCTCCGCGGCGAGCGCCGCGCCGCGCAAGGCAAGCGGCTTGAGCCCGCCGCCACCGTGTGGAGGTACCAGTCCTGGCATGAGCTTTCGTCAACCGTGACGGCCCCGACGGCAAAACGCCCGCGTTGCCGGTCGGGTATTCTCGAAGGGTCGCACGAAAAGAACAAAGCGGAGAAATTGATTTCTCAATAAGGACCCCTGATTCATGCCCTTATGACGCTCTCGATCGCCGGGCGGTGAGCAAGTTTGCACGGCGCATGCCCAGACCGCACAATACCGGCGCTCGATTCGCCCGCGAGGGTATGCCTGGCGCGCGGCGAGCACCGCAAAAATGACAAGATCCGAATTCCCGCCGAAGAAGGCGTCCGTAAACGAGTGGCTGGCTCTCGTGGCGGTCCTGCCGACCGAGGACCCGGGGATGCGCATGCGGGTTCTGCGCACGCTCGAGTCGCTCGGCGCGGCGGTGCTGCGCGAGGGCGCGTTTCTGCTTCCCGAGACCCCGGTCAACCGGCAAGCGCTCGACCATGTCGCCGATTACATCGGCAAGAACACCGGATCGGCGCACGTGCTGCGCGTGACGGCGGACTCGGCCGCGCAGCAGGATACCTTTCGCGCGCTGTTCGATCGCTCGGCGCGCTACGAGAAGCTCGCCAAGACCGTCACCAGTCTCAAGATCGGCTACGGCGTATCCGATCCAAGCGCGATCTCGCGCG
>JBFGLA010000192.1:0-5509 GCA_041576355.1 Burkholderiales bacterium | reverse complement strand
GGAACGACGTCATACCCGACGACCTCGAACCCGGCCTTGACCAGGTTCGCGCTCATCGCCGAGCCCATGATTCCCAGGCCGATCATCCCGACCGGCTTGGCCGCAGTTTTCTTGTTCCTCTTCATATCCCCGCCCGGTTCCTTCCCTTCACGTCCTTGTTCACGACGTTCACCGGCCACTCGCCCGAGAGCACGCGCTTCACCTCGCCCGGTGCGCCCGCCTGCAATCCCGCCATCGCCTGCTCGCTGTACCACGCCGCGTGCGGCGTGATGATGACGTTGTCGCGCCCGCGCAGCGGATGCGGATCGGGCAGCGGCTCGGGGTCGACGGTATCGAGCGCGCAGCCGGCGATCTTCTTCGCGTCAAGCGCGCGCACGAGGGCGTCGGTGTCGATCACCGGGCCGCGCGCGCAGTTGATGAGGACGGCGCCCGGCTTCATCGCGGCGAGCGTCTCGTCGTTGATCATCTTGCGCGTCTGCGCGGTGAGCGGCGGATGCAGCGACACGAAGTCCGACTCGCCGAGCATCGGCATCAAATCCATCTTCTCTCCGGGCGCGTCGAACTGCCCCGGCTCGACGAAGGGATCGGCGTACACGATCTTCATGCCGAAGGCGACAGCGCGGCGGGCGACCTGGCGCGCGATGTTGCCGAAGCCCACCAGCCCGAGGGTGCGCCCGCGCACGCGGTAGAGCGGTTTCCCCGGCGGCAGCTCCCAGCGCCCGGCGCGCACCTGCCGGTCGTAGAACGCGATCTTGCGCGCGGCGGCGAGAAGCAGCGCCATCGTCTGCTCCGCCACCTCCTCGATGCAGTAGGTCGGATTGTTGGTGACGATGATCCCCGCCTTCGTCGCCGCCTCGAGGTCGATGGTGTCGACCCCGATCCCGTAGCGCGCGATGATCTTGCACCTGGGCATCTTCGCCATAACCTCGGCGCTGATCGGGCCGGCGTAGGTGTTGAGAAGCGCGTCGCAATCGGCAGCCTCGACGATGAACTCGTCCGGGGTCTTCGTCTTCAACGGCACCAGCTCGGCCAGGCCGGCGAGGATCTTCTTCTCCACCTCGAGCGAATCCCAGACGTAATCGGTGAGCACGACCTTCGCTTTCGCCATCGCTATCTTCTCCCTTGGTTTTCGTAGATCTCAGGATTCCAGCAATTGGGCGGCCGGCGGCCCTCGAGCACGGCAAGGATGTTGTCGACCACGACGCCCGCCATCGCCTCGCGCAACTCCGCCACCGCGCTTCCCACGTGCGGCGTGAGAACGACGTTCGGCATCGCGAGGAGGCGCGGATCGGGCTTCGGCTCGTTCTCGTACACGTCGAGCCCCGCGCCGGCGATCTTCCTCGCCGCGAGCGCACGCACGAGCGCGCGTTCGTCGACGATCGCCCCGCGCGCGGTGTTGACGAGGTAGGCGCCCGGCTTCATGAGGGCGAGTTCGCGCTCGCCGACGAGGTGCCGCGTCTCGGGCGTGAGGTTGACGTGGATCGAGACGAAGTCGGATTTCGCGAGCAGCTCGTCGAGCGGCGCCCACGTGGCGCCGAGCTTCTGCTCTTCTTCGACGGCGAGCCGCCGCGGATCGGCGTAGAGAACCGGCATGCGAAAACCCCGCGCGCGCTGGGCGGTTGCGCGGCCGACGCCGCCCATGCCGACAATGCCGAGCACCTTGCCCGTCACGCCTCCGCCTTCGAGGTGCGAGGACTGCGAGCCGAGAAAGGTGCCCGCGCGCATGAGCCGGTCGCCCTCGGTCACGCGGCGCGCGACGGCGAGAAGCAGCGCCCAGGCGAGATCGGCGGTCGCGTCGTCGAGAAGGTTCGAGGGGATCGTCGTCACCGGGATGCGGCGGCGGGTCGCCTCGGCGACATCGATGTCGGCCGGGGTGATCGTCATCGACGCGACCGCGCGCAGCTTGGGGTTGGCCGCGATCACATCGCGATCGATCCTGTCGTGCAGGAGGCAAAAGAGCACGTCGCGCCCGCGCACCCCGGCGATCAACTCCTCCTGGGTCGCGATATGCAGCGGGTCCGGATTGAAATCGACCTCGGCCGCGCGCCGCAGGCGCTCGATCGCGCTGCGCGCGACGGGCTGGGTAATGTAGACCCGCGGAGGCATGGAAGGCGATGAGGACAGCTTCCTTTGCCGAACCGCCCGGACGCTAGCGGCGCGCCCGCCCCGCCATTCTTGTCTCGACGAAGCGCTTGGCGAGACGGCTGATCGAGGCCGCGTCCATGATGCGAACGAGATCCCGCATCACCTGCAGGCGAATGAGCTCCATTCCCGGTATCGGCGAAACGAATTCTTCCACATAGCCCCGGATCGCCTTGACGGAGGGTCCCATCAGCCTGAGCGTCATGTCCCGATCGTACTCGTAGAAATCCCTGAATACCCAGGTCGGATAGACCCCGGATACCTTCTTCAGCCGAACGAGCCGCCGCCAGGCCTGACCGTCTGCGTTCGGGCTGCACTTGAGAAAGACGTGGGCCGAAACCCGATTCGGGCCGCCGGACAGCAGTGCCTTAAGCCCGTCGGGGAAGATCGTGCCGGTGAGCGTCAGCCGGACCCTCGTCGCCGAGACACCGCGCAGACTGCGGACGTGCCGCACCACGTAGCGCTCCAAGTGCTCCGGATCGCCATCGAGCAGGAAGCAGATCCTGACCTCGAAATCCTCGATGTCGTGTGAAAAGTAGAGGGGAAGCAGGCAGGTGCCCGCGTCTCGCAGCTGGAGCAGGGTTTTCTTCAGCCCTGCCGTAAACGTCCGCCAATGGCGAGGCCGGATGAGAAGATGCGCTTCGACGATTCTGGGGAAATCCCTACCAGACGAATCGAGGCGCATCGTCGGTCTCCGGATCATCCATGCGAATCTTCAAATGCCTCATCCTGTGCGCCAGCTTCGGATGCATCATGATAAGCAGGCCGTCAAATCGCATGATCTTCGTATCGCCCTGGTGCATGATCATGCTCACCACGTATTCCTGCCTGAACTGGGTGTGCTTGGTGTCGACCAGGGTGAGGCGCGCGCGAGTCTCGGTATCCAGCTCGCCGTAGCTGTAGAACTTGATCTTGAACCATCCGGCGAGCGCGACGTAGTCCATGGGCGCCCGGAAGACGAGGTGCGCCGATGCCAAGGCGAGCTGGCGCAAGGCGTTCGTTTCGAGCATTCCGGGAAGGTGATCGATGCGATGGTCGAAGAAGAACGGCAGCTGCTCGGGGACGAACTTCAGCTTGGCCTCCACTTCGCGCCCGTCGGCGGAGAGCGGACGTACGCTGCTCACCAGCTGGTTCGCGATGTCGCGCTGATGGCAATGGATGGGAGCCACGTCGATCCAGGGTGCGGTTTCCGCTTGCGCGCGTAGGGGTGCCGGCTCGGGCTGCGGCTTCGGTTCCATCGTATCGTGAGTTGAAGCCGCCATTCGCCGTCGCCCGCCTTTCGTCATGTCTCATGCCCGCACAATAGGGGTCGCGGACGATATCACGCGGCGCGCGTATCGACCATGACGCCTGCCGGGTTAAATCGCCCGGAGGGCCAGGTCGCATTCACCTTAATCGGGGCGAGCGCAAAAACTGACGCCCTCACCCGACGTATATCGGCGCCGGACGGCTGAAGAACCCGTCGAGGAGGTGAAAGACCAGCGCCCAGTTCTTCGAGCGCGTGCTGCTGTGCGCGATTCCGGGCATGACCGTGAACTGCTTGTCCGGGTTGGGCAGCTTGGCGAAGAACTTGAGCAGGTCCTCGAGCGAGGCGATGCCGTCGTACTGGCCGCGCATGATGAGCGTCGGCACGGTGATTCTCTCCGGGTCGACGAGCGGCAGATTGGCCGACATGTCGACGTAGGTGCCGGTCGGCACCGAGGAGTCGAGCGCAAGCACGGCGTCCGCGAAGGCATCGACCACGGACTGGTCAGTGGTTCCCGGGTGATCGCGGGTAAAGATGCTGTGCACGAAGGCGCGGTCGATCGGACGGCGGTTGTTGGCGCGGTACTCGGCGAGGCGCTTACGGCGGTTCTCGAGCGTAGGGCTGCCTTCGCCGGTCCAGACGAAGGCATCGAGCGCGAGGCGCTGCACGCGCTCGGGATGGCGCTGCGCGAAGAGCGCCGAGCGCAGCGCGCCCGAGGACGACCCGTAGAGCAGCACCTGCTTCACGCCCGCGGCCTTGGCCATGTATTCGGTCGCGGCGGCGACGTCATCGGCGCCGTTCGCGATATCGCAATTGATGGGCCGCGACTTGTCCGAGCGCCCGTAGCCTTCGCAGTCGAAGCACCAGGTGTCGTAGCCCAGGCGCGCGAACCAGTCCATGGTCGACGATTCGGGGCGGCCCGGGATCTGCAGGTCGAAGACCGGGGTCGACGCCATCGACGATCCGTGCACGAAGAGGATCGTGCCTTTGCCCGGCCCTTCCGGCGCGTCGCGCAGGCGCTTGCGCCACAGGAACAGGCGCACGTTGTCGCCGCCGGCGCGCTTGGTCGTCCAATGCTCGGTTCCGGATACTTGCGCGTCCGAGGCCGCCGCCGCGGCCGCAGATTGTCTTTTACTCATCGTCGGACTCCAGAGGATACGGGCGAGCGACAGTGTAAACGCCAACGCGACTCTCCGTATTCCGCGTCACCATGGTCTTGCAATGTAAAATGCAAGCGTCTTTCCGCCGCTTGACACGATGGTCATCGAGCGTAGCATTCCCAGGCTCTCCAACAGGCAGGAGGTCTAGAAATGAAGATCTACTACCACCCCGTTTCCACCACCAGCCGCCCGCTGATGCTGTTCGTCGAGGAGAACGGACTCGACGTGCAAATGCAGGTCGTCGACCTGATGAAAGGCGAGCACATGCAGCCGCCTTACAGCAATCTGAACCCGAACCGGCTCGTGCCGATGCTGGAAGACGGCGACTTCCGCCTCACCGAAAGCTCTTCGATCCTCAAGTACCTCGCCGAGCGCTTCAACTCGCCGACCTATCCCAAGGACTTGCGCCAGCGCGCGCGCGTCAATGAAATGATGGACTGGACCAACACGCAGCTGTGCCGCGATCTCGCCTACGGCCTGGTCTACCCGCAGATCTTCCCGACCCACAAGCGCCCGAGCGAAGAGCTGCAGAAAGGCACGCTGGCGTGGGCGAAGGAACGCGCGCAGGGCTGGATGAAGGTGCTCGATCAGAACCTCATCGGCAAGAACAAGTACCTGTGCGGCGGCGAGATCACCGTGGCCGATTACTTCGGCTCCGCGTTCATCGCGCTGGGCGAGTTCATCCGCTGCGATTTCAAGGCGTATCCGAACCTCGACCGCTGGTACCGCAGCATGAAGTCGCTGAAGAGCTGGAACAAGGTGCACGAAGTCTTCTACGGCTTCGCGGGGTCGATGAAGGACGCACAGTTCGAGCGCGTGTGACGGAGGCGGCGATGCTGAAGAAACTGCATCACAACGCCTACCGCTGCCGCGACTCGGAGGAGACGCGCCGCTTCTACGAGGACTTCCTCGGCCTGCCGCTGTCGTGCACGCTGGAGATCAGCGAGACCAAGACCGGGCG
>JBFGLA010000191.1:0-5518 GCA_041576355.1 Burkholderiales bacterium | reverse complement strand
TTGCATGGTTGCGCTCGCGCAACCATGCAAACTCCGGAGATTGATTAAAGCAAAACGAGGCACCCGGGTTCGGGAGCCCCCAGACTCCAGACTCAAACCGAAGCCTGCGCCAAAGGCAGGCGCGTGACCTGCGGCAGATCGCAGGCGAGTATCGCCTGGCGCAGCGTCTCGATCGCCTGCGGCCGCGGAAAGCTCCTTCTCCACGCGAGCGCGATTCGCCTGCCCGGCACGGGCTTGGCGAACGGGCGGATGCGGATGAGATCGTTCGCGCCGCCGCCCGACGCCACCGAGGTTGAAGGCAGCACCGTCACACCGACGCCGCCGGCGACCATCTGCCGGATCGTCTCGAGGGTGCCGCCTTCCATCGTGCGCGCGAGCATGCTGCGGTTCGGCGAGCGGCTCACCAGGTGACAGAAGTCGAGCACCTGGTCGCGAAAGCAATGACCCTCGCCGAGCAGGAGCAGGCTCTCCTGGGTCAGCTCGTCGGTCGAGACGATTTTCTTCTTCTCCCAGCGATGGCCTTGCGGCACGGCGACGACGAAAGGCTCGTCGTAGACCGGCTGCGTCACGCAGCCCGGCTCGTCGAAGGGCAGCGCGATCACGATGACGTCCGCCTCGCCGCGCTTCAAGCTCTCGGCGAGCTTGTGCGTGAAGCTCTCGTGGATAAAGAGCTGCATCGAGGGCGCCGTGCGGCGCAGGACCGGGACGAGCTTGGGCAGCAGGTACGGCCCGATGGTGTAGATCGCCCCCAAGTGCAGCGGCCCGGCGAGCGGATCGCTCCCCGAGACCGCCATCTCCCTGATGCGCGCGGCCTCTTCCAGCACGCGCTGCGCCTGCTCGACGATCTTCGACCCGATCGGGGTCGCCCTCACCTCGCCCGGTCCGCGCTCGAAGAGCGTCACGCCCAGCTCCTCCTCGAGCTTCTTGATCGCCACCGAGAGCGTCGGCTGCGATACGTGGCAGGATTCGGCCGCGCGTCCGAAGTGCCTTTCCCTTGCGACGGCAACGATGTAGCGCAGCTCCGTAAGAGTCATCTAGCAGCCGATCAGGCTCGCTTCCTGCGGGCGAAGAAGTAGAGCGGAATCCCCGCCGCCATGACGGCGAGGCCGCCCAGCACCGCGGCGCCGAACTTCGGACCGTAGTCCGGATTGCGCACATAGTCGATGCTCGAATAGAGCATGTACACGCACATGGCGCAGAACGCGAGCGGGATGACCGGGTAGAGCGGCGCCAGGAACGCGGGTCGCGCTTCGCCCCCCGTGCTCGACCGGGCGCGAAAGATGAAGAGCGTGATCCCGGTGGCGAGGAAGAAGGTCCAGAAGACCGGCGCCGTATAGGCGACCATGGCGCTGAATCCGTCCGGGGTGACCGACCCGGCTGCCACCAGCACCAGCATGATCGCACCCTGCAGGAAAAGCGCGTTCGCCGGGGTGCTGCCCGCCTCGCGCCATACGCCGAGCCGCGCGAGCAGCGGGAAGTCGCGGCCGAACGCGTACATCGTCCGTGCGCCGGTGAACACCGCCGCATTCATCGTGGTGAGCGCGGAAGCGCATACGACCAGCGCGATCAGGACGACACCCCGTTCGCCTGCGAGTATGCGCATCACGTCGGCGGCGACCGCCCTCGATTCCTTCATGCCGCCGAGCCCGAGCGCGGCGAGATAGCCGACGTTGACGAGCAGGTAGAGCGCGGTCACCGCGAGTATCCCGGCGATCAGGATCCTCATCATGTTGCGCCGCGCCTCGCGCACTTCGCCCGCCAGATAGGCCGCCTCGTTCCAGCCGCCGTAGGTGAAAAGCACGAAGATCATCGCCAGGCCGAACGAGCCGCCGAGCGCCGCCTGGGGCTGCGGCGCGGGTTTCGCGCTGCCGCCGATCGTCAAGGCGGCGAGAGCGAGCAGAACGAGCGCGCAGATGAGGACGATCTGCATCACCTTTTGCAGCGTCTTCGATTGCAGCGTGCCCGCCACATTGAGCGCGGTCAGCGCGACGATGCCGAGCGCGGCGTAGATTGCCGAGCTTTTCTCGCCCAGGCGCAGAATCTCGGAGGCGTAGTCGCCGAACGCGAACGCGACCGCGGTGATCGCGCCCGTCTGGATCACGGTCATGCGCGACCAGGCGAACAGGAACGCCGTACCGCTTCCCAGTCCGCGGGAGAGAAACGCGTACTCGCCGCCGGTCTCGGGATGGCGCGACGAGAGCTCGGCGTAGACGAGCGCGCCGCACAGCGACACCGCGCCGCCGAGCAGCCAGGCGAACAGGAACTCGGTCGCGCC
Organism: Burkholderiales bacterium; assembly: GCA_041576355.1. Classification (GTDB taxonomy): domain Bacteria; phylum Pseudomonadota; class Gammaproteobacteria; order Burkholderiales; family SG8-39; genus JAOUFA01. The sequence goes on along the minus strand of JBFGLA010000191.1, from coordinate 3,243 downwards.
CGAGGTGTTCCCGGCGACCATCGAGGGCAACTTGAAGATCCCGACGCCGATCACCATTCCCACCGTGAGAAACACCCCATCGGTCACCGAGAGCAGCGGCTTCGGTGCCGCGGTCATCGCAGTCTTTTCGCCTTCCATGGAATCCCTTTCGCCTCTTCGCCGTTGGATAGCAGCACTTCGCCGGAAATCTCGTCGCCCCGTAGCGTACCGCGGAACACATAGTTTCCAGGCCGCCCGGTGGCCGACCCGCTGATCGCGAGCTTCAGCTCGCTGCCCCGCAGGCGCGAGCCGCGCACGACCATCTCCCTGCCCGCGACCCGCGCCGTGACCTCCAGCGCCTGGAACTTCTGCTCGATGTCGAAACGCCAGCTCCCCCCCAACCCCGGCAGCTCGCTCGTCCAGGCGCCGCGCGCATCGGCGGGAACGACCCAGAGAAAAATACGCGAGCGCAGATCGACGCCGACCGTCTTTTCCGGCGTACGCAGCAGGATCGTCTCGTCCGGCTCCCACGCGCCCATGTCCCAGTCGTGCGACACGATACGCGTGCCCGGCGCGAGCGCGAGCAGCCGGGGCATGAGCTTGAGGTTGAATTCCGGAAGCAGGTACATCGTGATCACGCTCGCCGCCGCGAGGTCGGTTTCGAACAGGTCGCGCAGCTCGAAGCGGGCGCGCTCGGACACCCCTGCCTGCGCGGCGCGCGCCTTGGCGCGCTCGACCAGAGACGGGTCGTTGTCGACGCCGAGAGCGCGCGCACCACGCCGCGCCGCTTCGATCACGATGCGCCCGTCGCCCGAGCCGAGATCGATGAGAACGTCGCCCGGACCGACTTGCGCGATACGCAGCATCCGATCGACGACTTCGTCGGGCGAGACGACGAACGGCACCGAGCCGTCGTCCCAGGCCCAGCTTTGCGCGTGCAGCACGGGCGAGACGAGGATCGCTGCAGCCGCGAGCGCGAGTCGCGGGACGATGCCGATCAATGAGGACTCCCTGCGGTTAAAATCGCACCTCGCGCCCCGGTAGCTCAGTGGATAGAGCAGCCCCCTCCTAAGGGGCAGGTCGCACGTTCGATTCGTGTTCGGGGCGCCAGGCGAATCGAGCGCTGCACGCCCGCGACCGGCGTGCAGTCTACCGGAACCCTAGCCGCCGAGAAACGCACCGCCGTTGACGTGTATCGTCTGGCCGGTGACGTAGCTTGCCTGCGGACTGCATAGAAAACGGACCGCCGCGGCGACATCCATCGGCGCCCCACGCGCGCCGGTCAGCGTACGGTTTGTGCGGTGGTGGTCGGGCGAGGCCGCGCTCGTCGCGCCGCGCACGGTGTCGATCAGGCCGGGCGAGACGCAGTTGACGGTCACCTGATCGGCCGCCAGCTCGTGCGCGAGGGCTCGGGTCAGGCCGGCGAGTCCGGCCTTCGCCGCGACCACATGTGCCCGGTGCCGGGCGCCGGTATGCGCGCTCAGGCCGCCAATGTTGACGATCCGCCCCGCTCCGCTTTTCCTCAAGTGCGGCGCGCACGCCTTCGCGCAGAGGAACGCGCCGTCGAGAATGGTCGCCATCACTTCGCGCCACTCGGCGAGCGAGAGCTCATCGAGCGGCGACTCGCGCCGCAGCGCGGCGTTGTTCACCAGGATGTCGAGCCGGCCGTAGCGCTCGAGCGTGGCCGCCGCCATGCGCTCGACCGCCGCGGGATCGGTGACATCGGCGATGCAGGCGAGCGCGGCTCCGCCGCCCTGCTCGATCTCCCGCGCGACCACCTCGATCTCGGCACGGCTCGAGCGCGCGTTGACCACGACCGTCGCGCCGCCGTCTGCGAGCGCGAGCGCGATCGCGCGGCCGATGTTGCGCCCGGCCCCGGTGACCAGCGCCACCTTGCCGCTCAGTCCCCGGTCTCCCGCCGTCACGCCTCAGCCTCCGAGCGCGCTCAAGTCGATCCGCCCGCTGTAGAAGGAGCGCGCGAGCGCCATCGCGCGCTCGATTCTCTCCGCGCTCCAGCCGCCGTGGCGGCAGTTGAGGACGAACTTCTCCTCGATGTCGCGGCGCGAAAGCGGCTCGTGCGCGCCGCCGCGCAGGTGCGGCTGGCGCTCCTCGATCGAGCGCCCGTTCTTCAGCACGGCGCGGATGTGCCCGGTGTAGTTGTTCGGATAGGGGTTGCCGGGGTCGATCTGGTAGCGCACCTTGGCGGCGAGCGCGCGCACGCGGGAATCGCGCACCGCGTCGTCGGTGAACGCCTCCAGGCCGACCGCGCCGTGAACGAACGCGGACGCGATGCAGTACGGCGTGCTGAACTTGCCGGCGTAGCCGTTCGGCGGGCGCTGCTTGTCTGCGAGCGGCTCCCACAGGCGGTGCACCGTGCCCTCGGCGACCTCGCAAACCAGCTCGGCGATCTCGTCGTCCTGGATGCCGCGCTCGCGCAGGCGCCGCGCGCAATCGATATACGGATGGGTCATGGTGCCGCACGGATACGGCTTGAACGCGAGCGTCTCGGTGACCCAGCGCGCGCCGAAATCGCCGACGAGCGCCTCGTAGTCGCCCTCGGCGGTGTGCGCGAAGCCGTGGAAAAGACCGTGCGTGCCTTCAAATACGGTGCGCGGGCCGACGAATCCGGCGCGCCCGAGGAGCGCCGCGCGCAATCCCGCCTGCGCCGCCCAGCCCGGATGCAGGCGCTTGGTCCACGCGCCTTCGGCCAGATACTCGATGATCCCGCCCGCCATGCTGCCGGCGATACCGAGCGCATCGACGATCTGGCGCGGAGTGAGCTTGAGCGCCGCGCCCGCGGCCGCTGCCGCGGCCATCGCGCCGAGCACCGCGGTCGGATGAAATCCCGCACGATGCACGGCCTTCGGCACCACCAGGCTCAGCCGGCAGATTGTCTCGACGCCGACGGCGATCGCCGCAAGCGCCGCGCGTCCGTCCGGATTGTGCCGCTCGCAGGCGGCGAGCACCGCGGGCACGATCACCGCGCCGGCGTGCACCGGGCCGCCTTCGAAAGTGTCGTCGAAATCCTCGCCGTGCGCGGCGGTGCCGTTGACGAGCGCCGCGCCCGCCGAGCTGAGCCGGCGCGCATGGCCGATCGCGGTGCACGGACCGTCGTCGTCGAGCCCGGCGAGGGCGCGCTCGACATAGCTTTCCTTCCGCGCCGTGACGCACAGGCCGATGACGTCGATCAGCAGCTCCTCGCATTTCGCGCGCACCGCCGCCGGCAGGCGTCCGGCGTCGAGCGCGGCGATACGCTCGGCAAGC
>JBFGLA010000190.1:0-5565 GCA_041576355.1 Burkholderiales bacterium | reverse complement strand
CCCGGCGCCGGGCACGCGGTGTACCTCGAGCGGCCGATGGACTTCAACGCGCTCCTGCGCGAATTTCTGCCGGGGCTGTAGCGCGACCCGCGGCCCAAACCTGCCGGGCGGTCGATAATCACGCCGTGGCGAAAAAGCACCACCACAACGTCTACGTGATCGAGCTCTCGCCCGAGGTGCTGCAGCTCGCGCGCTTCCGGCGCGCGAACCCGGACTACGACGCAACCAAACCCTGCGTCTACGTCGGCATGACCGGGCTCAGCCCGGAGAAGCGCTTCGAGAAGCACAAGAAGGGCGAGCGCTCGAACCGCTACGTCGAGCGCTTCGGCATCCGCCTCTTACCCAAGCTCTACGCCTACGCCAACCCGATGCCCTACAGTGCCGCGCGCGACATGGAAGTCGAGCTGGCGATTGCGCTGAGGGAGGAGGGGTACGGGGTGTGGCAGGGGTAAAGCAGGACTGTTAATCGCGTTTGTCTTCTGCAAATTTGTAGTCGATGGTCAAGTTTCGACCGACCACGAAACCCCTTTCGGCCAAGCCGCGCAAGACCGCTTGATCGTAGACCGACGGCTTCTTGCGTTTGGCGTAATCGCCGCCCTCCGCAAGGAAGCCAATTCGACGTACTCGATCAGTTTGTTGCGCGCCAGCCAACGTCGACGCCAACGGTATTGCGGCACAGATGACAATGAAAGCACGCGTCCAAGCAGGCCCATGTCCACGGCTCCTGAGGCGATCCTCAGAATGACTGTATGCCTTTGAGACCAAAAAGAGACGTAAATCGATGGCGCCAGTCTTTTTCCCAAGCACGAACGTTGATTAGCCGCACGGGGTCGGACGCAGACCCTAAGGACGCAGAAAACCGTCGGATCTAAAGGTAGCGCGAACGTAGCGTTCCTCGCGCTTGGCTATGGTTCTTGGCGCGTGAGGGCCGACCAGAACAACAACTTAAGGAAGTCCCGGCGAGCGGTCTGGGCGCCGTCCTTTCCAGGGCCGAGCGGCCTATCGACGATGGCGTCGGCTGCGCCGCCCCGCTCAGCCCAGGTCGATGATGAACAGCTGGATGAGCTCTTCCAGGACCTCGCCCGGGCCGAGCACTTTGCAGCCGACCCGACTCACCCGCTTGCCGTTAGGAAGAGTGATGCGGCTCGTGTGGCGCACTTCCAAATCGACAAGAATGGGGTCGGCCAAAGCATGCCGAACGCGTGCGCGCTCCAGCCGCGTACCCGCGCACAGCGGGATCAGCGGGTCGGTGATCAACTCGCAATTGCCATCGATACTGACATCGACCAGCCTGGAGGCGAAGACTTGTACGCCCATGCGCAGGTCGCAGCGCACGGTTGCCTGCGCTGGCACCTGGATAGGGGCGACGCGCCCGCGGCGCTGCAGCGTGCCCAGTAGCGTCGTGGGCAGTTCGCAGCGGATACAGGGCTGGCCCGCATCTGCGACATGCCTGGGTTTATCGCCCCCGAATGCGAACTGCGAGCCGCGGTGGTTGCAGCACAGTACGAGCGAGTGCGCCGCCAGCGCCGCCGCGTTGGCTTTCTTGTTGTCGGAGTACGCGAGCAGCATGGTCCCATTCGCGGGCTCGACGCGAAGGAGCTTCGACAGGAGCATCAGCTGTGGCGAGAGGTTCGACGTTACGGGGTCGCCGTCCCCGAGCATCGAGTCGAGGATCCGGCCGATTTCGATTCCCGAGCGGACCAGCAGCCGCCCGGACGTGGCAAGCCGCGTGGCGAGATTGGTCGAGGTCATCGTTGCACACAATGCCAGTACGCACGCGGCGCTCAAGGGCATATTGCGCTGTGGCGAGGCTACGCGGCGCCCCTTTTTGATGACGTGTGCAGCGCTCCACGTTCGGCCGCGGGAGCGTCGCACCAGCCCGACGCGTGCGCCGGCGCACTAGGCGCGCGGCAGCCCGACCGGTCACGCTTGTTTGTGAATCGGCCATTTGACTTGCAGCATGCGCAGCACCCTGCGTCCGCCGGCGGTTCGAGTTCGCTGCGGCCGCCCAACCCGGCGCCCATGGCGCCGGCGAGACGGTCAGTAAGGGATTCGCGACCATGCGCGACTGAGGCCCCATTTCAAGGGAGATCACATGCTGAAGGGAAAGACGGCGCTGGTCACCGGCTCCACGTCGGGCATCGGCCTAGGCATCGCGCAGCGCCTCGCCGCCGAAAGCGCAAACATCATATTGAACGGCTTCGGCGAGCGGGCCGAGATCGATCGCATCGCCTCCGAAATGCGCTCGCGCCACAAGGTGAAGGTGTCCTACGACGACGCCGATATGAGCAAGTCGGACGCCATCGCCTCGATGATGAAGAAGGCGGTCGCGGAATTCGGCGCGGTGGACGTGCTCGTCAACAACGCCGGCATCCAGCACGTGGCGGCGGTCGACGAGTTCCCGCTCGACAAGTGGGACGCCATCATCGCGATCAATCTTTCCGCGGCGTTCCACACCACGCGCCTTGCGCTTGCGGAGATGAAGCAGAAAGGCTGGGGCCGCGTGGTCAACGTCGCTTCCGCGCACGCGCTGGTTGCGAGCCCGTTCAAGTCGGCCTATGTCGCCGCCAAGCACGGCATTGCCGGCTTCACCAAGACCGTGGCCCTGGAGGTAGCCGAGCGGGGCATCACCGTGAACGCGGTATGCCCGGGCTATGTGCTCACGCCGCTCGTGGAGAAGCAGATTCCAGACACCGCCAAGGCGCGCGGCATCGCCGAGGACGCCGTGAAGCGCGACGTGCTTCTCGCCGCTCAGCCGAGCAAGCAGTTCGTCGAAGTGGATGAAGTGGCGGCGCTGACCGCGTTTCTCTGCTCCGCCGGCGCCGCCTCGATCACCGGCGCCATGCTGCCGATCGACGGCGGCTGGACCGCGCACTAGGCGCGCCGCACAGCGCCGAACGAACAAAGGACAACCATTAAAAGAGACGACGTTCTTCTGCTGCCGTCGATGCCGCTCGCCTCGCCGTCGTATCCGGCGGGGCCCTACCGCTTCATCGACCGCGAGTACCTCATCATTTCCTACCAGAGCGACGCGGAGGCCATCCGCGCCGCACTTCCCGAGCCCCTCGAGCCCGAGGGCGACACGGTGCTCTACGAGTTCATCCGCATGCCCGATTCGGCCGGATTCGGCAACTACACCGAATCGGGGGTGGTGATTCCGGCGCGCTTTGGCTCCGAGAACGTCAATTTCACCGCCCAGATGTACCTGGACGACGAGCCGCCGATCGCCGGCGGGCGCGAGATCTGGGGTTTCCCGAAAAAACACGCGCACCCGAAGCTCGAGATCGTGCATGACACGCTCACCGGCACGCTCGAGTACGCCGGCGTGCAGGTCGCCATCGGTACCATGGGCTACAAGCACCAGCACTTGCTGTACGACGTGCACGGGCGCAAAGCCTGCTCGTCCGCCTCCATCGTCGAGAAGATGGGCAAGACGCAGGTCAATCTCAGGATCATTCCGGACGTCGACGGCACGCCGGCCATCGCGCAGCTCGTCGCCTACAATCTGAACGACATCAAGGTGAAAGGGGCCTGGTCGGGGCCGGCACGGCTGCACCTTGTGGCGCATGTCAACGCCCCGGTCGCCGATCTTCCGGTGAGAAAGGTGCTCGGCGGGCTGCACTTCATCGCCGACCTGACGCTGCCCTACGGCAGGGTGCTGTTCGATTACAAGAAGTCACGGTGAGGAGTATCGCGTGAGGCAAAGTCTTCCCGGCCAGGTGGTCCTGGTGCTGCAAGGCGGCGGCGCGCTCGGCGCCTACCAGGTGGGCGTGTATCAGGCCATGCACGAGCGCGGCATCGAACCCGACTGGGTGATCGGCACTTCGATCGGCGCGCTCAACGGCGCGCTCATCGCGGGCAATGCGCCGGGCGAGCGCATGGCGCGCCTGCGCGAGTTCTGGAAGCGCGTGGAGCACGGCAACAACGGCTGGGGCGCGCTCGGCAGTCCCGTGTTCTCGAACCTCTCCACCGTCATGCAGGGCATTCCGGCCTTCTTCGTCCCGCGCGCGCCTCTCTGGGGCGGCGTGCAGGCCCGGGTCGGGCTCGACCGCGCCTCGTACTACAGCACCGAGCCGCTGCGCGAGACCCTGGGCGACCTGGTCGATCTTGCGGCACTCAACGCGAACGCGCCGCGGCTCACCGTGGGCGCGGTCAACGTGACGCAAGGCGAGATGCGCTATTTCGACAGCCGCGAGGCGCCGCTCAGCCTCGAGCACATCCTGGCCTCGGGCGCGCTGCCGCCGGCGTTTCCGGCGGTGCGCATCGGCGGGGAAGGCTATTGGGACGGCGGCGTGTACTCCAATACCCCGATCGAGGCGGTGTTCGACGACAAGCCGCGGCGCGACTCGGTGATTTTCTCGGTCAACGTTTGGCAGCCGACCGGTCCCGAGCCCGAATCGCTCTGGGAGGTGATGGGCCGGCAAAAGGACATCCAGTACGCGAGCCGCGCCGACAGCCACATCGCGCGCCAGAAGCAGATTCATCGCCTGCGCCACGTGATCCGCGAGCTCTCCGGCCGGCTCGCCGAAGCGGGCGGCAACGACGACGCGCTGAAGGAACTATGCGCGTGGGGCTGCGGCACCACGATGCACGTGCTGCGCCTGCTCGCGCCCGCGCTCGCGAGCGAGGACCTGATGAAGGACATCGATTTCAGCGCCGCGGGCATCAGCAGCCGCTGCGAAGCGGGCTATGCGGACGCGCTGCGCATGATCGAGCGCTCGCCCTGGCAGTCGGCGCCGGCCGATCCGATCGAGGGCGTGATCGTGCACGAGCTCTCCGCGCGCATGGGCGACTGACAGCGCCGCGCCGGCGCACGCTCGCGGGGTGAGGATGCAAATCTGGGTCGACGCCGATGCCTGCCCGCTGGTGATCAAGGAGATCCTGTTTCGCGCTGCGGAGCGCTCCGAGATCGCGATGACGCTGGTGGCCAATCAGCCGCTTCGCACGCCGCGCTCGAAGTTCGTGCGCACGCTCCAAGTGCCGCGCGGGTTCGACGTCGCCGACAACGAGATCGCGAAGCGCGTGGCGGCTGGGGATCTCGTGATCACCGCCGACATTCCGCTTGCCGCCGACGTGATCGCGCGCGGCGCGCATGCGCTCGATCCGCGCGGCGAGGCCTACTCGCCCGAGACCATCCGCGGGCGCCTCACCATGAGGGATTTCCTGGACGAGTTGCGCGGCAGCGGCGTGCAGACTGCCGGGCCCGCGCCGCTCGATCAGGCCGACCGCAAGCGTTTCGCCGATGCGCTCGATCGGTTTCTCGCGAAGCGCCCGCGCCACAAGCCCTCCAGCTAGACACGGCGCGGCGTCAAGCCCGCGTCGCCTTCCGCGCGAATGCGCAGTACTCGCAGCCCGGGTCGGGCGCGGGCGGGGCGAGCGCATCGAGCGTCTCGCGGATTCTCGGCAAGGTCTTCTCCACCCAGTCGTCGTCGCCGTCGTAGGGAATGAGCTTGATCGTGAACTCGAGCCGGGAATCGAACGCGGGGAGATCCCGCCGGCCATTGCAGTAGACGAACCAGCCGCGGCGCGCGACCGGGAGCCCCTGGCGGCGCAGCAGCCACTGGT
>JBFGLA010000189.1:0-5566 GCA_041576355.1 Burkholderiales bacterium | reverse complement strand
TCGCCGCCGACGAGAACCTCGCGACTTCGATCGCCGGCGTTTTCGCGGGCGGCGATATCGTCACCGGCGCGGCAACGGTGATCGAGGCGATGGGCGCGGGACGAAAGGCCGCGCGCAGCATGAAGGCGTATCTCGGGCTGCGCGACACCGACGGGGTCTACCGCGGCGGGCGCGCGCTGCGGCGCTTCGGCATCGACCTCGAGGAGCGCAATTACGCGCGCGTGCGAGTCGCCTAGAGATGAAGGATCGAGGATGAAAGACGCACTCATGCCGGAACTGGACTCCTCCGCGCGGCGGACCGACGAGCGTCCCGCGCACCGCGCGAAGCAGCCGGTCACGCTCGCCGAGCACATCGTCGAGGTGATCAGCGACTCGGGCGAGGGCGCGCAGCGCTGCGGCCAGTCGCTCGGCGCGATCGCGGCGAAGATGGGCAACGGCATCTGGACGGTCGAAATCATTCCGGCCGAGATCCAGCCTCCGGCGCGCAGCATCGCCGGGGCGAGCGGCATCCGCGTCCGTATCGGCACGAAGCGCGTCACCAACGGCGGCGACGAGACGGACTTCGCCGTGGCGTTTAACGAGCAGGTTCTCCTCGGCCGCGTGCTCGCCGGAGAGCTCAAGCCCGGCGCGACCATCCTGCTCGAGGGCATGTGGCGCGAGCACCGCGATCCCAAGATCGCCGCCTCGTACGCGGCAACGGTCGACAAGCTCGTTGAGAGCGGCTATCGGCTGATCGAGGTGCCGCTCGAACGCGAGTGCCGCACGCTCGTTGCCGATCCGCGGCGCGGCAAGAACATGTTCGTGCTCGGCATGCTGTGCAGCGTGTACAGCCTGGATCTCGAGCTCGCGCGCGAGCAGATCGGGTTCATCTTCGGCAAGAAGGATCACAAGATCGTCGAGGCGAACCTGAAGCTGCTCGACGCCGGCTGGGCCTGGGCCGAATCGCATCTGGACTTCAAGTACCGAATTCCTGCCGAGCGAGCCACCGAGCCCCAGATCGTGGTCAACGGGAACACGGCGATCGCGCTCGGCATCCTCGCCTCGGGCATGGACATCTGCGCGATGTATCCGATCACGCCCGCGACCTCGGCATCGCACTACCTGTCAGACATGTTCGAGCGCGCCGGGGGCATCGTGCACCAGGCCGAGGACGAGATCGCCGCCTGCGCCTTCGCGATCGGCGCTTCCTACGCCGGCAAGTGCGCGGTCACGATCACCTCGGGCCCCGGCTATTCGCTCAAGCAGGAAGCGATCGGCCTTGCCGTGATGGCCGAGATCCCGCTCGTGGTGGTCAACGTGCAACGCGGCGGGCCGAGCACCGGGCAGCCGACCAAGGCCGAGCAAAGCGATCTGCTTAGCGCGTGCTTCGGCAGCCACGGCGACGCGCCCAAGGTCGTGATGGCGGCGAGCGGCATCGAGGACTGTTTCTACTCGGTCATCGCCGCGCGCAAGATCGCCGAGACGTTCAACACGGTCGTGGTCGTGCTTTCGGATGCGAGCCTCGCCACGGCGCAGCAGCCGTTCCCGCGGCCGAAGTTCAGCGAAGACTGGCTAGCGCCGCCCATCGACCAGACACCGGTGCCGCAAGGCGCGAGTCCCTACGACTGGGACCCGGTGACGGGAATCGCGCGGCGTTTCGTCCCGGGGCAGCCGCAGGGTATGCATACGTTGACGGGGCTCGCGCACGACCGCGCGAGCCGGGTCGCGTACGACCCTGCGATCAACGAGGAAGGGCTGCGCTACCGCAGCCTGAAGCTCGCCGCGCTGCAAAAGACGCTCAAGCCGCCCTCCGTGTTCGGGGACCCGGAGGGCGATCTCCTGATCGTCGGCTGGGGCAGCACCCAGGGCATCATCGAGGAAGCAGTCGCCAGGCTGCGTGCAGAAGGGCTCAAGGTGTCGGCAATGCACATGCGCTTCATCCAGCCCATGCCTTCGGGAATCAAGGAGATCCTCGAGCGCTTCAAGAAGGTGATGACGATCGAAGGCAGCTGGTCGGATCGCCCCGAGCAGGAGCTGATCGACGCGGATAACCGGCGCTACTCGGCGCTCGCGATGATGCTCAGAGCGCGCACGCTGGTCGACGTCGACTGCTGGAGCGAGGCGAGGGGACAGCCGATCAAGCCCGGCACCGTGTGCCGCGTGGCGCGCAGGAAATTGAAGCAGGGGTGATGGCGATGACGATCCCGATCGCGCAGTGCCTGATGCGGCTCCACGAGGAGCAGCACGATCTCGAAGACTACCAAGGCGGGGTCCCGCGCTGGTGCGGCGGCTGCGGCGACAACGCGATCCTTGCCGCCGTGCAGCGGCTGTGCCGCGACGAGAACCTGAGCCCGGAGCGCATGGTGTTCGTCTCGGGCATCGGCTGCTCGAGCCGCTTTCCCCATTACATGCGGACCTACGGCTTCCACGGCATCCACGGGCGGGCGTTCCCGGTGGCCGAGGGCATCAAGATGGCGCGACCCGACCTGCACGTCTTCGTCAACACCGGCGACGGCGACTGCTGCAGCATCGGCGCCGCGCACTGGATCCACGCCATCCGCTACAACATGAACATGACGGTGATCCTGCACGACAACCATGTCTACGGGCTCACCAAGAACCAGGTTTCGCCGACTTCGCCGCGCGGCCTGAAGAGCAATACCACGCCGCGCGGCGCGTACCTGGACGCGATGAATCCGCTCACCGTCACGCTCGGCGTGCAGAACGTGTCGTTCGTCGCGCAGGGCGTCGACTGGATTCCCGAGATGCTGTACGACATCGTCTCCGCGGCCTACCGGCACAAGGGTTTCTCGTTCGTGCGCGTGATCCAGCGCTGTCCGGAATTCCTGCCGAAGATGTTCGATCCTTGGCTGCACGATCCGCAGAAGACGCTCCTCCTCACCCACGAGACCGCACTGCGCCTCGGCCCCGATCTCGCGCGCACCTACAAGAACCAGCGCGCGCACGATCCGCTCGACATCGACCGCGCGCGCGAGATCGCGTCTTGCGAGGATCCGATCCCGGTCGGGATCCTCTACCGCAATCCGCAGGTGCCGTGCTACGAAGACCTGCGCCATGCCGGCGAGGCGCGCACGCCCGAAATGATCCGCGCCGGACTCGAGACCGAGCTGGACAAGTTTACCGTCTGGCCGCAGAGCGGGCCAGGCGCGCGCCACGCCGCGCCGGCGGGACGCTGAGCCGAACGGGACGGCACCGACATGGACATGGCGACGAAGTTTCACGAGCAGACCGTCTTCCAGTTGATCGGCCGGCGCCCGGCGGGGGTGCTCGAGGCGGTCGACTCGGAAAGACTTCGCCCGGCGCTGCTCGCCGCGTACCGCGATCTCACGCGCCTGCGCTATGACTATCCGCTGGTGCTGGTCGACGGAGCGACCGATCGCGCTTGCTTGCAGACGCTCTCCGAGATCGTCGACGCGGTGCTCAAGGCAGTGGCGCCGCGCGGCATCGAGGGCGAGCGGCTGAGAAAGCACGTGCTGCGACTGGAGCGGGAAATCCGCATCCTCGCTTCGCAGGGGACGACGGGCCGGCTCTCGGAACTCTGGCCGATGGCTGCAGCGCGCCTCGGCGCCCAGGCCGGCGACGCGCTCGTGCAAGTGCTCGGCTACACGGGCGGCGCGTTGAAGCACGACGGCGAGGTGATCGATTGCGATCGCGCCGCGCCCGCGCGGGTGCTCGGTCATGCCTGGCACGCGGTGCAGGCGGTGAAGGCGGAACGGTTCCGCGCCGAGACCGGGCGTCTGACGAGGAAGCTCTCGGATATCCTGCGCGCCGCGTATTTCCGCTCCGAGACCGGACGCCGTCCCGACAGCCTGAAAGCCGGGTTCGGCGGGGCGTACCGCGAGACCTTCGATTTCGACGCGATGTCGCGGCTCGTCGGCAGGAACGCGCCCGCCGATGATCTTCCGCTGAGTCGGCGCCGGCGCATCGAGTGGGCGCTCGCGGCGCTCGAGCGACAGCGGTTCTATGCGGCGCCGGGCGGGCTCGAGCGCGAAGCGCAGCGGGTCCACGAATTCCAGTTCGCGGACTGCGCGGGCGCGATCCGGGCGTTCGAGTCGCGATTGCCCGAAGCGGCCGAGCTGGTGAAGGCGATGTGGGTCGCGGACCTCGAGGCCGAGGGGCGGTATGCCGAATCGAAACACGACGCGCTCTTCGCGCAGTTCAGCGAGGAAAGCCTCAGCGCGGAAGATCTGGCGTTGTTCCCCGACTACCTGGTTCGCATCGAGCCCGGCCGGGCCGATGCGCCGGAGAACGCGGCGCTGATGCAAGTCCTCGCCTCCGAGCTGCCGATTAAGGTGCTCGTGCAGACTGAGGACGCGCTCGAGGGGTTGTCAATCGACGGTTGGCGCATCGGCGGCGGCGCGCGCAACGTTCAGCTCGCGAGCGCCGCGCTGGGCGCGGGCAACGCGTTCATCCTGCAGACGACCAGCGCGAACCTCTATCCCCTGGCCGAACGCCTGCTCGCGGGCCTGGCGTACTCGGGGCCCGCGCTTTTCAGCGTCTACTGCGGCGCGCAAGCGACGCAGTGCGCATTGCCTCGATATCTATCCGCGGCGGCGGCGCTGGACGCGCGCGCCTTTCCCGCGTTCACCTACGATCCTGCGGCGGGGACGGACTGGGTGTCGCGCTTCTCGCTCGAAGGAAATCCGCAGCCCGAGCTCGATTGGCCCGTCTGGCGCTTCGAATACGCCGACGACGCCCTGCAGCGCGTGACCGAGGAGGTGGCCTTCACCGTCCTCGATCTTGCGGCGTGCGAGCGTCGAACTGCGCACCACTTCGCCCGCGTGCCGCGAGAAGCTTGGAGCGCCGACATGATCCCGGCGGGCGATTGGCTCGCGCGCGACAACGGCGAGTCGCGCGATCGGGTGCCGTGCGTGCTCATGGTCGACGATGACGACGTGCTGCAAAAGCTCGTCATCGACGCGAAGCTCGTGCAGGCGGCGCGGCGCTGTCGCGCCGCATGGCGGCGGCTGCAGGAGCTGGGAGGCATCCACAACTCGCACGCGCAGCGCCTGCTCGCGCGCGAAAAGGCGGCTTGGGAGGACGAGCGGCGGCGCGAGCTGGAGAACCTGCGCAGCGAAGCGGACCCGGCGCAGAAGCCGGCGGCGAAGGAGGCACCGCAAGCCGCGCAGTCGGCGGCGGCCGAGGCGGCGCCGGGCGAAGCCATCGCGCCAGAACGCCCCTCGGGCGAGCCGTGGATCGAGACGGCGCGCTGCACGACCTGCAACGAGTGCCAGATCATCAACGACCGCATGTTCGTCTACAACGAGAACAAGCAGGCGTACATCAAGGATCCCGGCGTGGGCACCTACCGCGAGCTCGTCGAGGCGGCCGAGGCGTGCCAGGTGGCGATCATCCATCCGGGCCTGCCGCGCGACCCGGACGAGCCCGGAGCGGAAGAACTCGCCAGGCGCGCCGAAGCGTTCAACTAGGCTGGGCGAGCCGGCCGCGCTCCGGGTCGCCTGCTAGAATCAAATCGAAAGCCGCACTTGAAGGGGATATGCAGTGAGCATCGCGAGGGTGTTCCGCCGCGGGGCGCTCGCATGGGCGCTTGCGCTCGTCGCCACGC
>JBFGLA010000188.1:0-5604 GCA_041576355.1 Burkholderiales bacterium | reverse complement strand
TATAAGGACAGGCGATCCGCTCACGCGGGCATATTTCCCGCTGTCTCGAAGAACTTAACCGGCCGACGGCTAGAGATTTCGGCTGCTGCGGATGACGCCGACGGCCGTACCCTCGATGGTCAGGGAGTCCCGGCGCAAATCAAGTTCGATGGGATCGAAATCCGGATTCTCGGGCAGCAGCTGCACCGAGTAGCCGCGGCGGCGCAGCCGCTTCACCGTCACCTCGTCGGCGAGCCGCGCGACCACGATCTGGCCGCTGCGCGCGTCGTGGCCGCGATGGACCGCGAGCAGATCCCCCTCGAGGATGCCCGCGTCGCGCATCGACATGCCGCGCACGCGCAGGAGGTAATCCGCACGCGGCGTGAAAAGGGTGGTGTCGATCTGATAACGGCCCTGGATGTGCGGCTCGGCGAGGATCGGGCTGCCGGCCGCGACCCGCCCGATGACCGGAAGCTCCATCAGACGGCCGAGGCGATGTGCGGAGCGATCCCTGACTCGGATCCCGCGCGACGCACCGGACGAAATCTCGAGCGCACCTTTCTTCTCCAGCGCGCGCAGATGCTGCTCGGCCGCATTCACCGATCGGAATCCCATCGAGCGCGCGATCTCGGCGCGCGTCGGCGGGAAACCCGACGCTTCGGTGAGTTCCCGGATGAGGCGCAGGATCTCGGTTTGACGCTCGGTCAGCGGCTCCATGTCGTGCCTCGCCTGTGTCTACGTTCAGCAGTGGCATTATATCCAGTATCGGCGAGGGCGCAACCCGCTTGGGACGCAGCAACCGCTCCGGCATCGAAGCGGTAGCGCCCGGCGTTCGGTCGCGTCGGGCGCCCATGTACAATTCCGCGCCATGGTCATCCAGTCGCTGCTCGACACCGACCTGTACAAGTTCACGATGATGCAGGTCGTGCTGCACCACTTTCCGGGCGCGCAGGTCGAGTACCGGTTCAGGTGCCGCACCGAAGGGGTGAACCTCGCACCCCACGTGCAAGAGATCCGCGAGGCCCTCGCGGATCTTTGCAGCCTGCGTTTTCGCGACGAGGAGCTCGAGTACCTGCGCGGCCTGCGCTTCATGAAGTCCGATTTCGTCGACTTTCTCGGCCTGTTTCAGTTCAACGGCAAGTACATCCGGGTCGATGCCGACGCGCGCACGGGCGAGCTCGACATCACGATCCGCGGCCCCTGGCTGCACACGACCCTGTACGAGATCCCGGTGCTCGCGATCGTGTCCGAGGTCTACTTCCGGCGCACCCGGCCCAATCCCGACCTCGCCGAGGGCAGACGCAGGCTGATGGAAAAGATCGATCTCGTGCGCCGGGTCGAGCCGGCGCACGAGTTCAAGATATCGGACTTCGGCACGCGGCGCCGCTTTTCGCTCTCCTGGCACGAGGAAGTTCTGCACACGCTCAAGCGCGAGGTGCCCGAGTATTTCGCCGGAACCTCGAACGTCTGGTTCGCAATGCGCAACGCACTCACGCCGCTCGGCACGATGGGGCACGAGTACATGCAGGCCTGCCAGGCACTCGGGCCGCGGCTGCGCGACTCCCAGGCGTTCGCGTTCGAGGTGTGGGCGAAGGAGTACCGCGGCGACCTCGGAATCGCGATCGCCGACACTTACGGGCTAAACGCTTTCCTGCGCGACTTCGACATGTACTTCTGCAAGCTCTTCGACGGCGCTCGGCACGATTCGGGCGATCCGTTCGAGTGGGCCGAGAAGATCATCGAGCACTACCAGAAGAACCGCGTCGACCCGCGCACCAAGACCCTGATCTTCTCCGATTCGCTTTCCTTTCCGCTCGCAATCGAGATCGCGCGCCGCTGTCGCGGCCGCACCCGGACCTCGTTCGGCATCGGCACCAATCTCACCAATGACCTGGGCTACGAGCCGCTCAACATCGTGATCAAGATGACCGAGTGCAACGGCCAGCCGGTCGCCAAGGTCTCCGATTCGCCAGGCAAAACCGTCAGCACCGACGCGCGCTACCTCGCGTACCTTCGCCAAGTGTTCGGCCTCGAGCCCCAGCCGGAAGAACTGAGATAGCGTGGCGCGGGCGCGGCCGCGCCGTATCCGCCGCGCCTGCAGGAGAAGTCCTTGCCGCCCGGATCCGATTCCGAAGAGAAATTTCGCCGCACGGCGATCGCGGTGCTCGTCGCCTGCTTCGCGCTCAACATGCTCGGGCGCGGCGTCGGCGACACGTACGCGGTGTTCCTCGTGCCGCTGGAGCGCGAGTTCGGCTGGTCGCGGACTCAGCTGACGGGCGTGTATTCGCTCTATCTGCTCGTCGGCGGGTTCGCCGCGCCCGTGGTCGGACTGCTTTTCGATCGCGTCGGCCCGCGCGCGGTGTACGCCGCCGGCCTCGCCTGCATCGGAACGGCGTTCCTCCTCGCCGGGGCCATATCCACCCTGTGGCAGTTCTATCTGCTGGTCGGCGCGCTGGTCGGCGTCGCGGTCGCGCTCCTGGGCATGGTGCCGGCCTCGGCGCTCCTTTCGCGCTGGTACCGCGCACGCCTTTCGACCGCGATCGGCATCGCGTTTTCCGCCGTCGGAATGGGCGCGGTCACGTTCGTGCCGCTCGCACAATCGCTTGTCCAGAGCTACGGCTGGCGCAACGCCTACTTCACCCTCGGCGGGCTTCTGCTCGCGCTCGCGCCCATCGTGCTGCTCGCGCTGCCGTGGCAAAGATTCGCCGCGGGGCACCCCGCCTATCACGTCGACGCGAAGCGGGCCGCGAGCGGGGGCGGCTGGACGCTGCGCGGGGCGATGGGGACGAAGATCTACTGGGGCATGGCGCAGGCCTTCTTCTGCACCGCGACCGCGATGTTCATCGTTCTCGTGCAGCTCGTCGCGTTTCTCATCGATGCCGGATTTTCACCGCTCGTCGCGGCGACGGCCTTCGGGATCACGGGATTTCTTTCAGCGGTGAGCGTCACCGGAAGCGGCCTTGCGTCGGAGCGTTTCGGCTACCGACAGACCGTCACCGCGAGCTTTATCGGCACCGCGACCGGCATCGCGATCCTGTTCCTGCTCGTCGGATGGCCCTCGAGCGCGCTGCTCGTCCTGTTCGTGCCGGTGTTCGGCCTGTGCATGGGCGTGCGCGGTCCCATCATTTCGTCGATTTGCGCGCGGCAATTCGCCGGGGCGCGGGTCGCCACGATTTACGGCACGATCTACTCGACCAACGCGCTCGGAGCGGCATTCGGCTCGTTCATGGGCGGCGTGCTGCACGACCTGAGCGACGGCTATCGGGCCGGTTTCGCCTTCGCCTTCTGCTTCATCTCGCTTGCCGCCGCCCCGTTCTGGACCGTGCCGGAACTGCGGAATTTCAAGTAGCGCCGCGTAGCCCAAGATCGCGCGCTTCGCGCTCGAGGGTCTCGCGCAACGCGGGATGGGCGATGCCGATCATCCTTGCGGCACGCTCGCGCAGCGCCAGGCCGCGCAGATCGGCGGCGCCCCATTCGGTGACGAAAACGGCGGCTTCGCTGCGCGGCGTGGCGACCGGTCCCGAGAGCCGGGCCACGATGCGCGAGGCCTTGGGCGCAGCGCCGCTGCCGATACTCGAGGGCAGGACGATGAGCGAGACTCCGCCCGGGGATTGATTCGCCGCGCGGATGAAATCGAGCGCACCGCCCACCGCGCCGACATAGCTGCCGCCGGCGACTTCCGCATTCACCTGCCCCGTAAGATCGACCTCGACCGCCGAGTTGATGGCGACGAAGCGCTCGAAACGCATGAGAACGCGCGGATCGTGAGTATGCTCGACCGAGGCCATGCGAAGCGCCGGGTTGTCGCGCGCGAAGTCGAAGAGCTTGGGCCCGCCGAAGAGCGCCCCGGCGACCGTTGCTCCGGCATCAATCGGCTTTGTGGCGTTGGTCACCACGCCGCGTTGCACCAGGTCGACCACGCCATCGCCTAGCGCGCCGGTGTGCATGCCCAGATCGCGCCGATCGCGAAGCGCCTCGAGCACTGCGTCGGGCAGCGAGCCGAGCCCGGTTTCCAAAATCGCGCCATCGGGCACGAATTCGGCGGCGTGCCGGGCGATTCTGCGCTCCAACTCTCCCGGTGGCCCGTAGGGCAGCGCAACTGGCGTCCGCGAGGTGCGAATCGCAACAGCAAGATCCGATTCCCGCAGCAGCCGGTCGCTGTGCGTCCAAGGCACCTGATCGTTCACCTCGGCGACGATCGCGCGCGCACTTTCCAATGCTGGCACGAGATATTCGGCGGCGAGCCCGAGGCTGAACTCGCCATGGCGGTTCGCCGGGCTCACTTGCACGAAAACGACGTCGCACCGGATGCGGCGCGAGCGGATCAGCTCTGCGAAGCGGGAGTACGGATGCGGATGGATCTCGAGCACGCCGGCATCGGCGAGCGCCCGATTGTGCCCGGCGCCGCAGTAGGCCGAAAAGCGCAAATGATCCGCGTGTTCCGGTCGGATCAGGCCCGAGTAGCCGACGCCGAGAAACACGCTGCAGCCGGAGAGCGCTTCGCGCTGCGCGACGAGACGCTCGACGAGCGTCTGCGGCTCGGCGCAGGCCTGGCCCCAGACGAGGCCGTCGCCCGGCCGCACGACTTCGGTCAAGTCGAGGCGTTCGGCGTCGATCCATTTCGCCATCGGGCGATGCTACCATCCGCGCTTTCCGAGAATTGGAGACGCTGATGCTGGACGACGAGGCCCTCGACCTGCTGTTTCGGAATGCGCGCACGCACCGGCGCTTCTTCGACGAGCCGGTGACCGACGCGCAACTGCGCCGGATGCACGAGATCCTGAAATGGGGACCGACGAGCGTGAACTGCCAGCCGATGCGCGTCGTCTTCGTGCGCTCGAAGGAAGCGAAGGAGAGGCTCAAGCCCGCGCTCGACGCGGGCAACCGCGACAAAACCATGCGCGCTCCGGTGACCGCGATCATCGCCCATGACACGCTGTTCTACGAGCATCTGCCGAAGCTTCTTCCGCACAGCCCGAACGTGATCGACTCGTTTAGAGGGGCCGAAAAGAAGGCGCTCGCCGAGGAGACCGCTTTCCGCAACGGCACGCTGCAGGGCGCGTACCTCATCCTCGCCGCGCGCGCGGTGGGGCTCGACTGCGGCCCGATGTCCGGCTTCGACAATGCGAAAGTCGACGCCGCGTTCTTTCCCGACGGGCGAGTGAAGTCGAACTTCCTCTGCAACCTGGGCCGGGGCGACCCCGCCGGGGTATCGGCGCGCAGCCCGCGCTTTGCCTTCGAGGACGTGTGCACGATCCTGTAACGCCGCGCCCGCCCACGGAGGAAACGCTTGCGCGGCAGGGATTCATCTTCTGGCGCGAGCCGTTCCGCGCCGCCGGGCCGCGCGCTCCCGCGCAGGTCGTCGCCGACCTGAACAGCCGCCTCGCCGAGCGGCGATTTTCTCTGAGCGAGCGGCTGGTCGGGCGCTTCGACGGAATTCACATGACACTGTGGCGCAAGTCGGCTGTCTCTTTCGGCGGCGACGTGATCGAGTTCGACGGCGTGCTGGGCGCCGAAGGCAGCGGTTCGGTGATCGAGGGGAGCCTCCAGTACAAGCGCGCGGCGAAGATCCAGTTTGCTGGGCTCCTGGTTTTCACTGGCGCGCTGGTCGCGATCGGAGCGCTG
>JBFGLA010000187.1:0-5674 GCA_041576355.1 Burkholderiales bacterium | reverse complement strand
CGGCATTCTGCTGGTCGGCATTGAGATCCCTCACGAAGGCGCGGTCGATCTTGATCGCATTGACCGGCATGCGCTTGAGGTCGTTTACCGAGGAATGGAATCCCGCGCCGAACTCGGTGATCGCGAGACGGACCCCGCGCGCGGCGAGCGCGTCCAGGGTGCGCGTCGTTCGCGCTAGGTCTTGCATCGCCAGGCTCTCGGCGATTTCGAGCTCGAGACGCCGGGCCGGCAGCTGGCTCGCCGCGAGGGCTCGGACAACGGTATCGACAAGATTGTCGTGGTGGAACTGGCGCGGCGAAAGGTTGATCGAGAGCGTCAGGTCGTGGCCCTGCTTGAACCAGGATGAAAGGGCTTGGCATGCAGTGCGCAGGACCCATTCCCCGATCGGCACGATCAGACCGGTTTCCTCGCACAGGTGCAGGAAGTCGCTCGCGGGAACCAGGCCCTGGCGCGGATGGTTCCAGCGCACGAGCGCTTCGACACCGAGGATGCGCCCGCTCTCGAGGTGGATCTGCGGCTGGTAGAACACTTCGAATTCCCCGTGCTTCAGCGCGTGATGCAACTCGGTTTCGAGCAGCAGATGCTGCTCCGTGCGCACACTCAATTCGGGGCTATAGAAGCAATAGCCGGCCCGGCCCTGCTCCTTGATGTGGTACATGGCCGTGTCGGCATTCTTCATCAGCGTTTCGGGGTCCTCGCCATCGGCAGGGTAAAAGCTGATGCCGATGCTGACGGTGACGAACAGCTCCATGTCATTCAGGAAATACGGCTGCCTCGCGTTGGCGAGTATCTTGCCAGCCACCGTCTCGGCGCCTTTCGGATCGATGATTCCCGGGAGCAGCACGGTGAACTCGTCTCCGCCGAGGCGCGCGACGGTGTCGACTGCACGCACGGACATGCGCAGCCGTCTCGCGACCTCCTTCAGCAGCTGGTCGCCTACGTCGTGTCCGAGACTGTCGTTGATGAATTTGAAGCGGTCGAGGTCGAGAAACATCACCGCCCCGGACTGATCCCGGTGGCGGCGCGCGATCGCCAAAGCCTGCCCAAGTCGGTCCCGGAACAAAGCCCGATTGGGCAGGCCTGTCAGGCTGTCGTGGAAGGCTTGATAGCTTATCAGCGCTTCCTGACGCTTGCGTTCGGTGATATCGCTAAAGATGGCGATGAAACACTCGATCTCGCCCAGTTCGTTCTTCACGCTGCTCACGTTCAGCCACTGCGGATAAACCTCCCCGTTCTTGCGCTTGTTCCAGATATCGCCTTGCCAATGGCCGCGTGTGATGAGCGAATTCCAGAATGCGTCGTAGAAGGCCCGATCATGCTGGCCCGACTGCAAGAGGCGGGGCGTTTTGCCGATCGCTTCCGCCGCGGAATAGCCGGTCGTCCGGGTAAACGCCGGGTTGACCTTGAGTATGCGCGCCTGCCGGTCGGTCACGAGAATCCCTTCGAGCGCATGCTCGAATACGTCTGCGGAGATCCGTTCCTCCTTCACCATTTGGTGTGCCTTGGCGATGGCGCGGTTGAAGGCCGTGGTTGCCTCCGCAATCTCGTCCGCGCCGCGCACGGGCAGGGAATTGCCGAGCTCGACGCCGCCCGCGGCGATTCGATCGAGGCCGTCTGACACCGCTCGCAGCGGCCGCGTCACGGAACGCGAGAGCGAGAAATAGATGAGCAGGATGAGGGGAATGGAAATCGATGCCGCTGTCCAGGAGACCTTGACGGCGAAAGCGGAGACCGCGGCATTGACTTTCTCGAGCGAGATTTGCATGGAAACTGCCCCGAGCACAGCGCCTTCAGCTACTCGATGGCAGCCCAGGCAGTCCTTGCCGAGATAATCTCTCTGTGCGAGTGCCGGGAGCACCGCTTTCATGATCTCGTGGTCGTTGTCGCGACGGATCTGGAACACGGGCCGCCCCTCGAGGAGCACCTGCCGTTCCACTGCGTCGATGGGCGCCTCGTTCGGCAAACCCGGCCCGAACTGACCGATGACGGCGTCGCTGCGGAGGACGCGCAGATCTAGAATGTTGTTGGACCTTTCAATTTGATCGAGAAAAACCGCGCGCTCGGAGCCGGTCCCGGTGATCATCATTCCGGTGAGGCCGGCGAGCGTCATCTGGTGCACGCTTTCCGCGAAATCCATCGCCTGCTCGATGGCCGTCTGGCGCTGCACGTGGAAGGCCCAGAACAGAACTGCGCTCCCGGCGATCGCGATCAGGAGCCAGATGAAGATCACCAGGCGTACCCAGATCTTGAGTCCGTAGATCCTTTCCGCAATTGCTTTCAACGTGGCGTCCTCGGTTCGGCATTCCGGCTGGAGTCACTCGAGCGCGCGCCGCGGCGAACGGCATGAGTGTTCCCGTTGTGAGGGATTCTAGGTGAGGGAACTGCGCCAGCGATTGCGTTAGCGCACTGGACTTGCCAATGTCACGAGCGATTCGGCTAGAAGCGTGGCGGCGCCCGAAAAATTGATCGAGAGCAAAATCCGTGGCGGCCGAAGTGCGCATTTCTCCCGCTTCAGCCGGTGCCGGAGCGGAGCGCGGCGCAGCGAGTCAGGGTTTGCGTGCCCGGATGAGTGCGCTCATTACCAACCCGGCGCTGTCCTTTCCCGGACATGCGCATGCCGCGCCAGGTTCGCCTAGGAACGTTTTGATATCCTCTTCGCCGTACACCCGCGTCGGCTCGACATCGATCTCGGTGAATCCGGCCGCCGCGAGCAGCGCTCGATACTCGCCTTCCTGCAGCGCGCCGGCGACGCAGCCGGTCCACAGGGCGATATCCGCGCGCGCTGCCGCGGGCAGCTCGCCGCGCAGCACGATATCGGAAACGGCGAGCCGTCCGCCCGGCTTGAGCACGCGAAATGCCTCTCGCAGCACCTGTACCTTGTCCGCGGAGAGGTTGATGACGCAGTTGGAGATAACGACATCGACGGAGTCGTCGGGCAGGGGAACGTGCTCGATCTCGCCCTTGAGAAAGCGCACGTTGGCGAGCCCGGAGCGGCGCTGATTGCCCTGCGCCAGGGTCAGCATTTCATCGGTCATGTCCAGGCCGTAAGCCATGCCGGTCGGGCCAACGCGCTTCGCCGAGAGCAGGACGTCGATTCCGCCGCCAGCGCCGAGGTCCAGTACGACCTCGCCAGGATTGAGCGTGGCGAGTGCGGTCGGATTACCGCAGCCGAGCGAAGCCTGCAGCGCCGCGCTCGGCAGTCCCTCGACCTCGGTCTCGCTGTACAGATTCGAGGTGATGGGGTTGGTGGCCGCCGCATCCGTCCCGCACCACGAGCCGCCGCCGCAGGATGCGTTGCCGCCCTTGGCCGCACGGCGGGCCGCTTCCCCGTAGGCCGCGCGCACGCTCGCGCGCAGTTGCTCGCCCGAGCGCTGCGGCGCCGCTTGCAGCGCCAGCTGCATGAACGCCGCGCTCGACGGGCACACCTGCGCGAACTCGCGGCTGGCTCGGATAGCTTCCGGGGCTGACTCGCGTGCGGCCGACGTGAAATCGAGCCGGCGGAAGAAATCGGCTGCCGTCGTTGTCAGCAGGTAGAGTGCACCGAGACCTCGATCGCGTGCCCAAGCGATGCGATTACGCACGAGAGCCTGTCCGACGCCGCGTCCGCGCCATGCCGGGACGACCGCAGCCGAGCGCAGCAGCCCGTCGTTGCCGTAGCGCTCAATCCCGGCCACCGCGATGATCGATCCGTGCGCTTCGGCGATGGCGTAGCCATCGCCGAACTGCGTCTCGAGCCCCTCGAGAGGTAGCGCCGCGGCACGTAGCAGCGCTCGAACCGATTCGAGATCGGCCGCGCGCCCGGGGCGGATTCGGTATTCGACGGCGACGTTGTCGAGTGACTGGAGCGACATATCGATGCCTTTCGATGAAGTTCGGAAAAAAAGAGAGTCCTCGCTAAGCGAGAGCGTGCAGCGTTTCCGAGACCCGCCGACTCAGCTCTTGGAGCGCGTCGCGCCGGATCCGGTAGTAGACCCACTGCCCCGACTTCTCGCTGTGCACGAGCCCCGCCTCGCGCAGCAGTCTCAGATGATGCGACACGGTCGGTTGCTTGACCGGGACTGCGGCCTGGAGGTCGCACACGCACACGCGGCCCTCGTTACGAGCCAGAACGTCGAGCAGTTGCAGCCTCACCGGATGCGCGAGGATGTCGAATCCGGCAGCGATTTCCCGCGCTTCCTGCACAGGGACTCGCGGGCGCGCGGCAGGATCGCAGCAGCGCTCGCCGAGCTTGCGCTCGATGGGAATGACGTCTCGTTTCATGAGAGCGAACGCTAGCATATGTATTGATGATCGTCAATATATAGTCCTAGTGAGTTCAGACGCCGATTTGGCTTTTTCTCCGCGGGGCGCACGGCATTCGCGTCGAGAGTATGATCCGCGAGCCCGTCGGGAAGGGAGCCACACTCGGCGCGCGTGGAGGAGTCACACAGAGTTCGTCGAGGAGAACAAAATGATCCGCAATTTCGTCGCCGTCATTGCAGCGCTCGCATCCGCAGGAGCATTCGCGCAAGGCTATCCGACCCGGCCGATCGCCATGGTGGTCGGTTTCGCCCCCGGGGGCGGGACCGACACGGTGTCCCGAATCATCGCGAAGAGGCTAAGCGAAAACATCGGCCAGTCCGTGGTGGTCGAGAACAAGCCCGGCGCCGGAGGCAACATCGCGACCGATTATGTGGCGAAGTCGGCGCCCGACGGCCACACGATTCTGCTCGGCTCGGTGGGCTCTTTGGCGGTTGCGCCCCATATCGTCGCCACCCTTCCTTATGACCCCAAGCGCGATCTGGCGCCGATCACGATGGCGGTGGAATTCCCGAACGTTCTGGTGGTGCATCCCTCGGTCCCGGCGCGCACGCTCGCCGAATTCGTCAAGCTCGCCCACGAAAAGCCCGGAACCGTCACGTACGGGTCTTCGGGGATCGGCGGCGCGGGGCATCTTGCGGGCGAGCTCTTTCGCATGATGGCAAAGGCCGATGTCGTGCATGTGCCTTACAAGGGCGGCGCCCCGGCGGTGAGCGACCTGCTCGGAGGGCAGATCGCGTCCGTATTCGCCACCCCGGCGTCGGCGGGCGCTCACATCAAGGCCGGCAAGCTGCGGGCGCTCGCAACCACCGGCGCGAAACGCTCGCCCTTCATGCCCGAGGTGCCGACTATCGCAGAGGCGGGCTACCCGGGATACGAGGCGACCAATTGGTATGCCTACGTTGCGCCGGCGAAGACGCCCAAGGAGGTTCTGGCTCGACTGAACAGCGAGCTGGTGAAGGTGCTGAGCGACCCGGAGATCCGGCAGCAGCTGCACCATCATGGGATGGAACCGATGCCGAGCACGAGCGAGGAACTCGCGCGCTACATGGAGCGCGAGTTCGGCACCTGGGGCCGGGTAGTCAAGGATGCGAAGATCACGGCGAATTGACGCGGCGTGATGTCCGAAACGATCGCGATTCTGCATCCGGGGGAAATGGGAGCCGCAGTCGGCGCGCGCCTGCGCGACAGAGGGCTGCGTGTGCTCTGGTGCCCGGCCGGGCGCAGCGCGGCAACCCGTAAGCGCGCCGAGCAAGCGGGGTTCGAGGACGGCGGCGCGCTCGGCAAGGTTCTGGGCGCGAGCACGATCGCGTTGTCGATCTGCCCGCCGCATGCCGCGCTCGCGCTCGCGCGCCAAGTGGCCGCGGCGGGTTTT